>JAUWLJ010000272.1 GCA_030613705.1 Chloroflexota bacterium | reverse complement strand
AGCAGAGCAAGGTGGTATCTCAGAGGATAATTCCATGCTTGCCAACATTCTTTCGACTACCATCATCGGCATCATTCAGCAGAATTCTATGATCGAGGGTTTCCTCGCCGGTGAACGATCTGTGCAGCACGATCTATTGGTCGGAGATACGGTCAAAAACTCCACTCAAGATGGTATCATTCTTCTTTCTTCAGACCTGGTGATCGAGGAGCTAAATCCGCAAGCTGAGGTTCTTCTGGGGTACGCAACTTCGGAAATCTATGGTCAACCGGTAAACAATGTCTTGATCGGCCCTTCAAATCTGGTACCAGCATTGCAGTCTGCCCAACAAGGGGTATCAACACCCAACCTTGGTGAAGTCCATCTCCACCGCCGGGATGGAGTTGCCTTTCTCGCCCATATCAGCACCATACCACTGATAAACGGCGAAGATATCGCCGGAGTAATCGTTCTGGTGCGAGACTTAAGCGCCCACGAAGAATCTGAAGTGCGCAACCAGCAGCTTGAGCAGCGTGCTCTGTTGGGTGAAGTGACCGCGATTTTCGCCCATGAAGTTCGCAACCCGATCAACAATATCAGCACCGGATTGCAATTGATGGCGATGAATCTACCCTCAGATGATCCAAACCAGGAGGTGATCTGTCGCCTGCTCGATGACTGCAACCGACTGACTCACTTAATGCAATCCGTCCTGACCTTTTCTCGTCCACCGGAGAATAAATTTCAGCAGGTTGAACTAGCGG
Organism: Chloroflexota bacterium; assembly: GCA_030613705.1. GTDB lineage: Bacteria > Chloroflexota > Anaerolineae > Anaerolineales > UBA4823 > PFL25. Next base: position 3,064 of record JAUWLJ010000272.1, on the reverse strand, counting down.
AATTAATTCCAACTCTCCTTGAACGCTGGCGTCCCCGCTTGGCGCGCTTGAAGGTTAACCATGAATTTAAATCCAGCACGGAGAATACAACCATTGTGGGGGATCCGCGTGCCCTTGAACAAGTATTCAGCAATTTAATCGGCAACGCAGTTGAAGCGATGAAGGTAACTGGCGGCAGTCTATGTATCCATATCCGTCCATCCCATCTGGAAGGTGGACGCCAACATAGCAAAGGCAACGTGATTGATGATGGTCCTGGCATACCCCCAGATCTTATCGATCGGATATTCGAACCCTTCGTTACCACAAATCGCAACGGAACTGGTCTTGGTTTGTCAATTGCCAAGCGTATCGTTTCCGCCCACAAAGGCACAATCAGTGTCTCCAGTGTCCCAGGCGGGACTGTCTTCCAGGTAATCTTTCCGCTATCCCAGAAAAACGAGGTATAAGAACTTAATGAGTCTTACTGTCTTGATTGTAGATGATGAGGAAAATGCGCGCTTAAATATTGCCTCTTTTTTAAATGGCAGAGGGTACGAAATTCTCCATGCTGCCACCTTAGGGGAAGCACGCGAACAGGTACTAAGCGGAAGTGCGGATATCGTCTTGTTGGATGTGCGCCTTCCAGATGGCTATGGACCGGTTTTGCTCGAAGAAACCCTGCACATCCCACATCGCCCTCCGATTATCGTCATAACTGCCCAGGGTGCTGTCGACAATGCTGTATATGCCATGAAAAATGGTGCCCATGATTTTCTGCAAAAACCCATAGACCTTGTAGAACTTGAAAAATCCATCAAACGCGCGGGAGAAGTTGTCTCCATGCGTCGTGAACTCAGCCACTTGCGAGAATCTCAACATAAAAACCTGAATTTTGTCGTTGGTCAATCTCCAGTCATGCGCACACTCCTCGATCACGCTCAAAGAGCTGCTGAAGCTTCTGTATCCGTGATAATCACCGGTGAAACTGGGACAGGTAAAGAGGTCGTGGCACGGGCTATCCATAGGATGGGACCTCGGGCGAAGAAACCGTTCATCGACATCAGCTTACCGGCAATCCAGAGCACTGTAGTCGAGGCTGAACTTTTCGGCTATGAAGCGGGTGCTTTCACCAGCGCAGAGAAACGCAAACTTGGATTAATGGAAATTGCCGACGATGGAATATTGTTTCTTGATGAAATCTCCTCCGCGCCAGTTGATGTTCAGGTAAAACTCTTACGCGCCTTGGAAGAGCACAGCTTCCGCAGGGTCGGCGGTACGAATTTGATCAAAGTTGATGTTCAGGTGATTGCAGCATCCAACCGTGATCTACCAAAAATGATGGCCGATGGGGAATTTCGAGAGGATCTGTACTATCGGCTTAAGGTTGTTGACCTTCACATCCCACCTTTACGAGAGCATAAAGAGGATATCCCGGAATTAGTGGGACTCTTCATCCGTTTAAATAACCCTCAAATGGGTCTCAATATCGAAGATGTTACCCCGCGCGCCATGGAAGCATTGATGGAATACAATTGGCCCGGCAATATTCGCCAATTACGCCATGTGATCGATCGGGCAATGTTGTTTTGCGATGATGCTGCTATCGATCTCTCGCACTTACCTGAGGAGATCATCAACACGGTGAAATAGGTATCAATTTCCATCGCCTGGCATACCTCTTGCACAATAATTACCAGGAGCAAGACTATGCCAACCTTCCCTACTCCCCCTCGAAACAATCGCATAGGTTTTCATTACTTTCCCGACTCACACCATTACCGGGAAAGTGATTTGTATACCTGGCTTCCAGAATTAAAGACTCTTGGAGCCTCATGGCTCACGATGATTGCACCAACCAATCGAGCAATTCCCGAATTTTTTATCAATGGCTTGATCGAAAACGGCATCGAACCTATCCTTCATTTTCAGCTTCCTTTAGATCGCCCGCCAGCAGCTGAAGACCTCACCCTGCTCTTCAGCAATTATGCCCGCTGGGGTGTCCACTACACCATTCTATTTGATTCACCAAATCGCCGCAGCTCCTGGCCTCCTACAAGCTGGCCACAAGAGGATCTTGTTGAACGCTTCCTCGATCGCTTTATCCCTCCAGCAATATCTGCTGCCAAGTCTGGCCTTGTCCCTGTATTTCCTCCACTTACTCCGGGTGGTGATTATTGGGATACAGCTTTCTTACGCGCTTCGCTGCAAGCTATTGAGCGGCGAGGAAATTATTATCTTCTTGACCGGATGGGAATATCGGCCAATGCTTTTGCTGGTAACCGCCCATTAGATTGGGGTAGTGGTGGACCAGAGCGCTGGCCGGAAGCTCGACCATACCAGACGAAGGCTGGAGGACAAGATCATCGTGGTTTTGCAATCTCTGATTGGTATCTCGCCATAACCCAGGCAGTTGTTGGGGAAGCTCGCCCTTTGATTTTGCTTCATCTTGGTAGTTCAGACAGACACACAAAATCTATTGATCCTAACCAGAAATCCCACGTTCGCCGGACCCTCGCCATGGTGCAGGCATTGGCTGCTCCTTCGTCCATTTCTAAGAACAATCCAACTTTAGCAGCGGTCAATGCTTTGCCGCCTGAAGTGCTTTGTGGGAACTTCTGGTTGCTATGCTCTGAATCAGGCAGCCCATACGCAGATCAAGCATGGCATCTGCTTGGAGAGAAAGCCAGCCCTAAGGCTCAAGCCTTGATCAGGTGGCATTCTTGGGCTGATGGCACACCCTCACCTGGCGACCACAAATCACCACCACTCCAAATCACTAATCAAACCATCCCTCATTACCTTGTCTTGCCAGCTTTCGAATGGGGCATCACGGATTGGCACCTCAATGCTGCCCGGCCATTCATCCGCAAATATCGCCCAATGATCGGTTTTTCGCTCAATTATGCATTCATGGCGGAACGGGTAACCGTAGTTGGGGATACTGAACAATTCCCCGAATCTGCCTTGGATCTACTGCGAAATGCGGGCTGCCGGGTTGAGCGAATCAACGGGGATGGCATAAGTATTGCAACACAATTAGCAGAAAAATAGGCGGAGGCTACCGATGAGTGAATTTAATGGA
>JAUWLJ010000320.1 GCA_030613705.1 Chloroflexota bacterium | reverse complement strand
AAAAGGTAATGTCGTCTCAGATCTGCGCGCCAGAGGGCAATACGTTGCCATGGTCGGGGATTCCGTAAATGATGTGCCTGCCTTGGTCCAGGCAAACCTGGCAGTTACCCATCAAACCAGCAGCCAGGCCGCCCAAAGCGTGGCGGATATTCTCTTGCTGGAAAACTCTCTGCGGGTTTTAGAAAGAGTTTTGGAGAAGGGGCAGCGCATCGTGAACGGCCTGCTGGATATCTTAAAGCTCTACCTGACTCAGGTGTTATACCTGGCTTTACTGATCTCAGCGATTCAAATAATCGGATTTGGATTTCCCATCCGGGGTATCCAGTTAACAGTGATCACAATGGTCTCGATCACCATCCCCTCTTTGGGGCTTACCTTGTGGGCAAATCCTGGGGTGATGTACGGAAAGAGCCTCCGAAAATCGTTGAGGCATTTTGTAATCCCGGCCGCGACCACGATTGCAATCGCAGGCACTTTTGCATTCTTCTATTTCAGGTTTATCAGCGATGACAGAGCTTATACTCACCTGGCTGTCACCTATGTTCTAGTTTTCACCGGGCTGCTGGTGGTGCTATTTCTCAGGCCGCCCACCCGCATCCTGGCCGGTGGAGCACCAGTCAGCGTGGATCGACGCATATTTCTAATGGTGGTCGTGCTGACAGTGTTATTCTTCCTTACGGTCGCGCTAACTGCTGCCATCCCCACCCTGCAAGACCTGCTCATGCTGGATTGGCTGGACCCGCTCACAGACTTTATAACTGTCGGCTTAATCGTGACGATCTGGGCAGCAGCGCTGCTCCTCACCTGGCGCGTGTGGCGCTTAGAAGGCGTATCAGGCGACCGGGAGGATCACACTTCCGATGGGGATGGCAGTGGATTACTAGAAGCTAATGAACAAAATGATCAAATTCCAGGACAAGAAAATCCCCCCACAATGGATGACGACCTGAGTGAGCAATTGCTCGTCCCGGACGTTTTACCTGCCGACAATTACTCACCGCAGGATTAATTTGAATAAAGGACCCCCTCTTCTGGAACAGCATTCAGGTGAGTATTAACAACAAAGCGGCAATCACCAGCAATCCCGTGATAATCCACTCGAAGGTTTCTTTGTCCACCTTGGTGACCCCCCAGCGACCCACCCAGACACCGAGAGGCGCCAGCGGCAGCAGCCAGACGATTTTCCACAGCAGCTGAAAATTGAACAATCCTGCATACGCGTAAACCCGGGGAGGTAATTTTTCATGTTCATGGCAAGGATGTCTACATCGATCCATTCAATGTCATGGTCAATGGGGTTAATGACGCTAAACCTTACAGCCAGATCACCGACCGGGCATGGACCTTCCGCAGTATTGGCTACGGTCACGATGCCAAATCCTGGAAGGATTTGATCAGCGCTCTGCGCATGGTTGGATACGATTATGTGATCTCGATCGAGCATGAGGATGCCATCATGTCGGTCGCTGAAGGTCTGGCGAAGAGCATCGCGCTTTTAAAGGAAGCCAGCATTTCAGAGTCAGCTGGACAGTTGTTTTGGGCATAATCTCCTCCAGCTCCTTGCCTGCCCCTCCCCGAATCGGTCTCACCCAGGGGAGGGGGTTTTTGTAGATCCTGGTGCAGCAGTATATAATGGATGTAATCTGGTGAACAGAATTCACCGCCTCTCAACATATAAACGGAAATCGCCATGACAGATTTGTTCGCCGGGATCGAGGCTGGGGGCACAAAATGGGTTTGCATGATCGCCGCGCATCCAGAAGATATACGTGCTTCCACCCGCTTTCCAACAACCCAGCCTGAAGAGACCATTGGGGCAGCTATCGCTTTTATTAAAAGGCAGATTCAACCCGGAGAATTAAAAGGGCTCGGCATCGGTTCATTTGGACCTCTTGACCTTGCCCCCGAGTCTCCAACATATGGCTTTTTGACCACCACACCCAAACCAGGCTGGGCCAACAGCGACCTGATAAGTCCATTCCGGGGGGCTTTTGACCTCCCAACCGGATTTGATACGGATGTCAACGCAGCCGCTTTGGGAGAAGCCCGTTGGGGGGCAGCTCAGGGGTTGATCGACTTCGTTTACATGACGATCGGGACCGGAATTGGTGGTGCGGGTATGGTGAACGGCGGTTTGATTCACGGCCTGGTCCACTCCGAGATGGGTCATTTACACATCCCTCACGATAAGGAACGAGACCCTTTTCCGGGTGTCTGCCCATATCACGGCGATTGGCTGGAAGGTTTGGCGACCGGTCCCGCCATCGAAGCTCGTTGGGGGAAAAGAGGAGAAAACCTTCCTCCTGAACATCCAGCCTGGCAGCTGGAAGCGCATTACCTGGCGCTGGGTATAGCAAATCTGATCTTCACTCTTTCTCCGCAGCGCATTATCCTGGGTGGCGGCGTGATGGAACAAGAACAGCTTTTCCCCTTGATCAGAAAAAGTGTCCTGGACATATTGAGCAATTACATCTCCGCAAAGGAGATTTTAGAGAATATTGAACAATACATTGTACCTCCCGGGCTCGGGTCACAAGCTGGTGTCCTGGGCGCCATCGCCCTGGGCCAGCGAGCAGCGGAACGAATCGGATAATCTATGAGGAAAACGGTGATCGATCACTAAATAGCGTTTTAAATTAATTCAAGAGATCCTATCAACAAGTCCTGCAAACGGTGAGAGAGATTCCTGAAGAGGATATTTTCCCTGTGGGGCGTTTTGCCTGGACAGGAGAATCAAATCTGGCGGCATATTTGGCCAATGCAGCCAACCACTATCGCTGGGCGAAGACCCAAATCCGCCGCTGGATGCGCCCCAGAGGTTAAACATATCCCCAATTCAAAATTCCTCCCTAGCTATGCGATATACTTCCAATAACGGTAACCAAATCGGGAAAACCATAACAAGCATATAGTCCGAGGAGAACCCACTATGACTGACGATCAAACCTACGATTTCGTCATTATCGGATCCGGATTTGGGGGCACCGACTCCGCCATGCGTCTGACAGAGAAAGGCTATAAGGTGCTGGTGCTGGAGCGCGGCAAGCGTTATCGAGACGAAGATTTCCCAAAAACCAACTGGAATATTTGGAAGT
>JAUWLJ010000081.1 GCA_030613705.1 Chloroflexota bacterium | reverse complement strand
AGGATTATTCAATTCATGAGCGATACCAGCGGTCAGAGTTCCCAACTGAGCCATTTTCTCACTTTGGCGTAGCATTAACTCAGTTGACCTCAAGCGAGAAGTAATCGTAAACAAAAGTGATCGCGCGGCTGATGGGCTTGTGTTTAGTAATTCATCCAGCTGGGAATGGCTGATCGCTAATAGCTTACTTTCGGTCCTTGCTCTTCCGCTCGCAAAGCGAGGTGCAGCTTCCAACAAGGACATTTCCCCGATAACTTCACCAGATTTACGTACTGCAAGCAATACACTTCTACCACCTGATGCTTTAAGGATTTCAATTTCGCCGCTCTCAATAATATAGGCTTTGTCACCAGGACTACCCTCGGCAAATAATTGTTCACCGGTATTGAGATGTACTTCAGTCACCATCTCACATAGCCGATCGAGATCATGATCAGGCATACTGGCAAATAGGGGAACTTTTTTTAGAAAATCGTACATATTTTTAGACCGTCTTCAAATATTGATGTACTAATGCTACAGCTACTGCCCCTTCACCAACTGCGGAAGCAACACGCTTCATCGAGTGATGGCGAACATCACCAGCAGCGAAAATACCAGGAACGCTGGTTTCTAAAAGGAATGGATCTCGCTTTGGCTTCCATCCTTTGGGATGTTTTCCATCCACCATTAGATCTGATCCGGTAACAATAAAGCCGGCTCGATCTCTTTCCACCAGTCCAGAGACTAAATCAGTGGGTGGAACCGCACCAATGAAGATAAACATCGCCGCTGCAGAAAACGTCTCAATTTCTTTACTATCTAAATTCGATACTTTAATCCTTTCAAGGCGGTTCTCTCCAATGGCTTCTATGACTTCAGTCCTCAGCACGACGTCAATGTTTGAGGTGTTCGCAATCTGGTCAACAAGGTATTGGGACATCCCGGCTTCAAGGTTGCTGCTCCGGACTACCATAGTCACTTTGCGTGCATACCGGGAAAAGAACATCGCACCTTGACCAGCGGAATTGGCTCCACCTACCACATACACATCCTGATCCCGGTAATAAGCTGCTTCAGTGAGGGCAGCACCATAATAAATACCAGCTCCAGTTAGTTTGTCAACACCCGGTGCTTCTAGGCGACGGACATTAACCCCAGTTGCAATCACTATCGCTCTTCCGCTGATCTCACTGCCATCTGCCAAGATAAGGTACCGATAAGGATCTTCTACCCGAACTTTGACCGCTTCCTGGGGACGTAAAAGTTCCACACCGAAACGTAATGCCTGAGTTGTCGCTCGTCTTGCGAGATCAGCCCCGGATAGTCCCTGAGGAAATCCCAAATAGTTCTCGATTCTGGAGCTGGTACCGGCTTGCCCACCAGTTGCTTCCCTCTCGATCATCACAGTTGATAAACCTTGGGAGCCACCATATACAGCAGCAGCCAATCCAGCCGGACCGGCACCCACAATGATCAGATCATAAAAAGGCTTTTCTGCTTTTGTTTGTAAACCAATTTTCTCAGCTATATCTTGAATCGAAGGATCGATCAAAGTATTGCCGTCTGGGAAGAATACAATTGGCAACCGGTGTTGACCATCATTGACAGATTCAACCAAATTTCGAGCCTCGGTGTCCAGCTCAATATCCAACCACTGGTACGGAATTTGATTTCTTGCCAGAAAATCCTTCACAGTATGGCTATTCGCCGACCACAACGTTCCCGCCACCCGAATACCATCGTAAGGCAGAGGAACTGAGGCTATCCAATCACTCAGCAAATCATCCAATACGGGGAAAAGATTTTGCTCCGGTGGGTCCCAAGGTTTCATCAAGTAATAATCCAAGCCAATATCATTAATACTGGCGATAGCAGCCTGGGTATCTGCATAGGCGGTGAGCAATACCTTTCGAGCTTGTGGATATAAGCTGGCAGCGTAAGCAAGGAATTCGGTCCCGCTCATTTTTGGCATCCGTTGGTCAACCAGAAAAAGGGCAACTGGTGTATTTCTCTCTTTTAATTTCTTGAGTGCCTCAAGTGCATCCTGACCGTTGGTTGATTTGACAATTCGATAATTGCTGCGATAATGCTGGCGTAAGTCGCGCTCAATTGCGTTGAGTACCTGCGGCTCATCATCAAGAATCATAATAGCTGGTGTTGGCATTAGTTTCTCCTTATTAAACTGAGAATAAGATCAATCTCGAATTTCCCTCTCATGAGTGATGGCAATTTCCCCATCTTCGCTTGCATAAAGATTGAGGTGGTCTGTATGTCAGCAATTTCGGAATGTGATTTGGTGAGAGAGCAACAATGTGTTTTCAGTCATCAATAATAATCTAAGGCATTCTTTCATTTTGTTGTATCATATCTGGAATCATAATTATAAGTGAGGTGTGTTTTGTGGTTTTTCTTTTGTTGATATATACTTCCCGGATATACAAAATAATTTAAATTGATTACCCCGGTTAAATCTATTTCAGAATCTATAGTAATCTTATCCCATACATTATATCCAATTAACAGGAATATTGGGCGCAATCTGGCAACGAATTTCCGGATTTACGAGACAAATCATTAACTAGAGGGTAGAATCTTGCTTAGAAATTATGTCTTATCTTACTCACCTTGAATGCCCACAGTGTAATCGAATATTCCCAGCCTCTAAAGTGCAAACCTTCTGCCATCATTGCGATGCTCCAATTTTGGCACGTTACGACCTCTCAGCTGCAAGGGAGCATCTAGACAGGAACAAACTCAGCCATCGACGGACAGGAATGTGGCGATGGCATGAACTATTGCCAGTTGAGGATCTTAGTTATGTATCAAGCCTCGGCGAGGGGGATACGCCACTTCTTCCTTTTCGCAATTTAGGCACTCACTATGGCGCTTCGAAAATTTTCACAAAAGACGAGAGTATCAACCCAACCGCAAGTTTTAAAGCGCGTGGACTCAGCGCAGCTGTGTCTAAGGCACAAGAGGTTGGCCTTAAGCAACTTGTTATTCCTACAGCCGGGAACGCAGGTGGTGCATTGGCGGCATATGCAGCCCGCGCCAGAATGAAATCAACTGCAGTGATGCCAGTCGATACCCCTCAAGCGATCATCAACGAAACCCGGCTTTATGGTGCTGAAGTTATTTTGGTTGACGGTCTAATTTCAGATTGCGCTTATGTTGTGGATGAGATGGCGTCATCTGGAGAATGGTTTTCAGTCTCAACTTTCCGAGAGCCGTACCGCTTAGAAGGCAAAAAAATCATGGGATATGAGTTGGCTGAAGAATTTCATTGGCAGCTCCCAGATCATATCATCTACCCAACAGGTGGTGGTACAGGTTTGGTTGGAATGTGGAAAGCCTTCCAGGAACTGCAAACTTTAGGTTGGTTGGAAGACTCTAATCTCCCAAAGATGATCTCAGTGCAGTCAGACGGTTGCGCACCAGTGGTCAAAGCTTTCCATTCAGGATCAGATAGATGTGAATTTTGGCAGGATGCAAACACAATCGCTGGTGGAATTCGGGTACCGCTCAGCCTGGCTGATAGATTGATCTTGGAAATCTTGAGGGATTCAAGGGGAACGGCAGTCGCAGTCGGAGATGATGAAATGCTTGAAGCACAGGTAGAATTAGGAAAACAAGAAGGCATATACGCCTCACCAGAAGGGGCTGCAACTCTGGCCGCGTTAATAAAACTCCTTGCCAATGGATTCATTCAACCTGAAGAGAGTGTCGTGCTCTTTATCACCGCATCAGGAGTAAAATATATTTAAGCCTAATTATCGGAGATGAATAACTTTATTGGAGGATGGCATGAACGGCAAAGATGTTGAGTTATTGGTATTAATTGGTACTCGGAAAGGCGGCTTCATTCTCTCAAGTGATAGCAAAAGAGAGATCTGGAAGCTGAACGGACCAATATTTAAAGGGTGGAATGTGATGCATATGACCTTTGATCAACGCGATCAGCGGTTGCATGCAGCAGTTTTCCATGATGTTTATGGTCCATCCACACATTATTCTGATGATTTTGGCGAAAGTTGGACCCAGGGGAGAGAGGCGCCAAGCTTTCCACGTCCTTCTTCTGCAAGCCGGCCTTTGGGAACGCCAGAAGAAGCGAAAGAACCCCAAGAAGCTCAAGAACTGGCAGAAAAAGTGCTTAAAGTTTGGCATATCAAACCCGCTGGAGAGGATAAACCAGGTGTTTTATTTGCTGGAGTAGAACCCGCGGCATTATTCTTCTCAACAGACAGAGGAGAATCCTGGAAGGTAAATGAAGGTTTGTATGATCATCCCCACCGGGCTGAATGGTTCCCTGGAGCCGGTGGATTGTGCCTACACACAATAGTCCTCGATCCGATAAATCCGGAGCGAATATACGTTGCCATATCAACCGGAGGATGTTACCGTACAGATGATGGCGGGGAAACATGGGCTCCATACAACAAAAATGTACGAGCTGATTTCTTGCCAGATAAGTTCCCTGAATATGGGCAGTGCGTGCATAAAATCGCTCTCCACTCAAATCGACCTAATGTTCTCTTTCAGCAGAATCATTGTGGGGTCTATCGCAGCGATAATCAAGCACAGGAATGGATCGATATCGGAGAAGGGAAGCTGCCTAGTCGCTTTGGTTTTCCAATCGCCATTCATCCACATGAGCCGGAGACCATATACATCGTTTTGGAAGAAAGTGATGAGTATCGATTAAGTGTCGATGGAAGCTTCGCCGTTTGGCGAAGCCAGGATAGTGGGGAATCATGGGAGCGATTGACGAATGGTTTACCCCAGCGCGCACATTTAGTGGTCCTGCGTGAGGCGATGGCGACAGACCAATTTGAAAGTGCTGGGATCTACATAGGAACCAGCACTGGTCAAGTTTTCGCAAGTCGAGATGCAGGAGATTCTTGGGAACTGATCGTAGACTACTTACCACGTATCCTAACGGTAGAAACTGCGACACTCAAGTAATCAAATAGCAATGCTTCACAGATCATAAGCATCTTAGGAGTAAACAATGGACGAGGCAGCTTTCCTGGTTGAGTTATCAAGAATATTTTCGAACGATAGACTTCTAACTAAAAACGCTCAACTAGTTGCCTATGAATCAGATGCCCTGACATCTTATCAAGTTCGTCCGCAAGCTGTTGTACTGCCAGAAACTCAGGAAGAGGTTATTCAGACAGTCCGCATATGTAATGAATTTGGGGTACCTTTCGTAGCACGCGGGAGTGGCACAAGCCTATCTGGTGGCTCTCTTCCGGTATCAGGCGGCATCGTTATTGCCCTTAATCGTCTAAATAAAATCATTCGTCTTGATGCGGAAAGCCGTATTGCGGTTGTCGAATGTGGAGTAGTCAATATTGATGTCAGCCTTGCCGCTGCACCTTATGGACTTTACTTCGCCCCTGATCCATCTAGTCAACTGATATGCACAATTGGTGGCAACCTGGCATTTAATTCTGGAGGAGCTCATTGTCTGAAATATGGGATGACGAGCAACCATATCCTGGGAATTAAAGCAGTCTTACCGGATGGTGATGTTGTTGAAATCGGCGGCGAAAGCTTAGAAGGGATAGGACCCGATACAGTTGGTCTTTATGTTGGCTCAGAGGGATTATTCGGAATTGCCCTCGAGGTTACTCTGCGCTTATTACCTAAACCAGAGGCATACCGTACTGTATTGGTTGCTTACCACTCCCTCGAAGCTGCTGGTAAAGCAGTATCCATGGTCATCGCTGCTGGATTGCTACCTGGTGCAATCGAGATCATGGATAACCTGGCTATCCAGGCAGCGGAAGCCGCAGTTCAAGCTGGTTATCCTCTCGACGCTGCTGGTTTATTGATTGTCGAATTAGATGGTGAATCGTCCATCGTAGAAAAAGAATTCAACTCTCTCATGGAAGTTATTGAGGAATCCGGTGCATATGAAATTCGGATTGCAGAAGATGAAGAGCAGCGCATGCGGATATGGAAGGGTCGTAAAAGTGCATTTTCGGCAGTTGGTAGACTAAGTCAAGACTACCTGGTTCAAGATGGCGTTGTTCCCCGCAGCCAGCTCAGCCACGCCCTTGCTGAGATCGAGAAATTGGGAAACCAATATGGAATTCGAATTGCCAATGTCTTTCATGCCGGAGATGGGAATCTGCATCCATTAATCCTTTTTGATGGACGTGATTCTGCCAACCAGGAAAAGGCTGAAAAGATTGCCGGTGAAATTCTTAAAATGTGCATCGATCTCGGAGGATCTATCACTGGTGAACATGGTATAGGGGTTGAAAAACTGAAGTATGTACCCATCATGTTCACTGAGTCTGACATCGATACGATGCAAGCTATCCGCTACCAGATTGATCCGCGGGAATTGTCAAACCGTGGAAAAATGCTTCCCAGTAGGATAAAAACCGCCTGAATACCTTGATATATTTGATCATCTATCTCCCATGCAAGGAAAATGAGATTACCTATGAAAAACGGCGTCATTGATGAAATAGGTGAAATAATTCAATCGCAAGATCGATTGCTTGCTTTTGGCAGCAAGACAAAGACTGCAATTGAAGCACCTCCGGGAGTGATAACTCTCGATATGTCCAAGGTCAAAGGAATCCTGGAATACATACCCAGCGAATACACGTTTACCGCTCTTGCCGGAACACGGCTGGACGAAATCGATCAAATGCTCGCCGAAAACAGTCAATTCTTGCCATTCGATCCCCCATTGATCAAGAGCGGGGGAACTCTTGGTGGCACGGTGGCGGCAAACTTAAGCGGACCAGGAAGATACCACTATGGAGGCGTTCGAGATTTTGTGCTTGGAGTTCAATTTTTTGATAGTGAGGCGAGATTAATCCGCTCGGGTGGAAAAGTTGTCAAGAATGCTGCTGGATTTGACATCCCAAAATTAATGGTTGGCAGCCTTGGAAGCCTTGGTGCTCTGGTCGAGCTGAGTTTCAAAGTTTTCCCACGACCAAAAGAGTACAAAACAGTAATCTCCAGCTATCCTACTTTAATTAACGCAATGGAACACTTGATCCAATTGACAGCTAGCCCTATTGAAATCTTATGCCTGGAGATAGAGCCAACCAATAATTCATACTATCTACGGATTCGAATTGGTGGTTCAGGGGTATTGTTTGATGAACGAATAGATAAACTAAAACAATTCGTAGATGACATCCAGGTTCTCGATGGCGAGTCAGAGTCAATGTATTGGGAACACATTAATGAGTTTCGTTGGCTGCCTGAAGATTCAACGTTGGTGAAAGTCCCTCTCACACCGAGATTGGTACCGGATTTGGACGAGTTTTTACAGCAGAATAGATCAATCCGCCGTTATTCCGTTGGAGCAAATGTCGCCTGGATCGCCTGGTCCAAACCGCTTGACAGATTAGATCAATACTTGAAGGATTCAAATTTGACCGGCTTGCCGATCTTAGGTTCAGCTGACCGGATTCGCCTCGGTGCCTGGGATACCGGAAATTTCTATCAGAGAATCAAAAAAGCGCTTGACCCCAACGGAAAATGGGCTGAGGTGCAAAAACTATGAAGCATACGATACCCATCGAAGATTTTGGGCCTCTGGCCGCAGAAATGGCTGATGCAGTATCAAAATGTGTTCATTGTGGTTTTTGCCTGCCAGCCTGCCCAACCTATAATATCCTCCATCAAGAAATGGATTCACCTCGCGGCAGAATTATCATCATGAAATCAGTTCTCGAAGACGAAATCGAGCTGGAAGAAGCCGTCCCTTATATTGACCACTGTTTAGGCTGCCTTGCCTGCGAGACTGCCTGTCCTTCGGGGGTCCCTTACGGCAACCTTTTATCATCGTTCCGATTTAATACTGAACCGAAACGGAAGAGACCAGCAGATGAGCGATTGTCCCGTTGGGTTACAAAGGAAACCCTACCTTTTCCTGATCGATTCCGGCTCGCCACCCAAGTCGGTAAACTCACAAAATCA
>JAUWLJ010000040.1 GCA_030613705.1 Chloroflexota bacterium | reverse complement strand
TCAAATCTGGAAATTCTTGTGTTGTGATAGTTCCAACCAGACTTAGGAAGGCGAGCTTAGGATCACAAAAAGATGATGGCAAACAGGCATGGTAGATATCTCTTTGACTTTGATAAGCTTCAAGGAATTCCGCGGCTGGTGCAATCCAGGTGCTATCTGGTGAGGCAGGATCTGAAACTATGGTTTCTGCATAATCAATTGCATCGACCTGATTGGCAAGTAATGCATGGTATAAGCTCAACCGATAACGCCATTCGTCAAGCGCATCCGCTGGATAATCCCTACCCGTGCTGGTGCTTTCCGGGGGCCAGCTGGGGAGCAGGATTTCCATGAACTGTATTGTCGGCTCTAATCCCCAGATTTGAGCGGCGTGATTAACCGCGATTTCACAATAACTTAGCAGGTCAGGATCCGGGTCTATCTCATAGGTGGCCTCCACGAAAGAGAAAGAGGTACCATTCCATTGATAGAAATGTTTCAATGTGACAGGACAGGCAGGGAAAATGATATCCGCAAATTGAATATCACCATTTCCAGATTCGACCGGCTCCCAATTATTGTTAAACTCAGGTCCAATGGCTGGCGGGGAGACTGTATCAAATGTTAGCTCTGCTGGTGGTTGTTGATTTAAATTAAATAGGCGAGGGTAAATGTAGTGGAATGAATCGAAAATTCTTGTTGGAAAGGTCCCGACCAAATTATTATTGGTATTGGGCAATCTTTCGATAAAGTAATCAACATTGCTGGGTCTAACAAAATTAAAATCGCTGGTTAAGGGAAAAGATATATATCCGCTCGGCTCTTCTATCAACCAGAAGAAACTACTCCCGTTTTCACCTGCGCTCACCTTCACCAAGCTGTTGCGCTTTTCTTCATTTTCTGTATCCAATGGAATTACTTCGATCAACATTTGAGGTTCTCGATTCAATCCCCATAAATGTAGTTCATTAAAGGTGACGTTTCCGTTGTTTAATTCATGAGTGATCAGAGCCGCGTAAACCTCACCTGCATTGGAATCACTAGCTCGAGCAAGATTATAGGCTAGTTGCCATAACCAATCTTGGGCTTGAGGAGCTGTTGGGAAGCGGAGTAATGCCTCCTGTTGGGCGAATAACGCATATCCGAAGGCATCATAGTACCCCTGGTTGTCTGCTCCTCGAGCAAAACTGGAGAGAGTTTCTGGGTACACTTCCAAGAGATCGATTAAATGCGTGGCAAGTTCTGGCGTCCAGCGGACGAGAACATAGTGATCATTGTATTCGCTCGGGAAGGCTGGTGTCAGAGAGGGTAATAGAGTTGGCAGTGGTGTTACTGTTGATGTTGGTGCAATGGTTGGTGTGCGGGAGGGTTTTGGTGTAAATGTAAAGCGAGGAGTGGGGGTTATGGAGGGAGTAGATGTTGATGAAGAAATGATTTCCGAAGATATGAGGATCTCTGTTGGCTCTGGGGATGACTCTTCAGGCGGAGAATCCGGTCTGGTTAGAATCAAGATCGAAATGACCAGCACTATAACAAATACAACTCCCAATAAACCTATAAGGAATATTTGTTGGTTTGATGTTTTTTGTTCGCTGTCCTGTGGAGGTTGATCGGAATTGGATGAATTCATATTAGTTAATTTTGAAAAAGTTGGCGTTTCACCAGTATTTCTATAATTTTACGCTAAATCCAACATTTCTGAAATCCGGTCCCCTGACTCCTTCGGCAGCGGAGTTAACGGAGGACAGACCGGCCAGAGAGGGAAATCATAGCGTTGGTGCATAAGAAATTTTATCAACGGTGGGAAGGGTTGGTATAGTTCGCATACTTCCCGCACAGAATTAATCCGCTTTTGGATATCACTCATCATTTTCTGCTCCTGGAATGCTTCCCACAAATCTCGCAGGTCTGGAGAGATCAAATTAGCGAGCGCAGTGATACACCCCGAGGCATGATTATGTAATGCTTCAGTTAACAGCCTATCATTTCCAGTGAATACGCTTAAATCACTTCCGAACTTATTTCCCAGCTGGTTAGAAAATTCCGCATCCCCGGAGGAATCTTTGAGCCCAGTAAATTTGGTTGGGGCTGCATCATATAAGCGTGAAATCAAATCTATGGATAACCCCACTCCGGATACCGCCGGGATATGGTAAGCGAGGACGATACCCTCACTTGGCACTGAGCCATCCAGGATGTTCATATACCACGAAAAAAGTCCCTCATCCCCAGATCCACGAAAGTAGAAGGGAGGTAATAATACAACTCCATCCATACCCAATTTAAATGCAGACTGTGTTAAGTTTGCGGTTTCATCCAAGCTTGGAGTACCAGTACCCGCCAACAGACGAAAATCAGGCCAATCCTGGCGGACCTCTACTGCAGCTCGAAAAATTGCTAGCCGCTGTTGCGGGCTGAATGAAGGCCCTTCACCGGTTGTTCCCAATAATAACGCGCCATGACACTCCCGGCGGGCTAAGAAATCCAAGTATTCGAGAATAGCATCGAGATCAGGAGAGAAATCAGGATTGAGTGGGGTGATTGAAGCTGCAAAAATTCCTTGAATCATAGTCTTCGATTATAGACCTGTTTTGAGTAATCTATATAATGGATTTATATTCCCAATGAACTATTAATTTCAATGCGGCCTCGTTTTTGATAAAATTCGCAGGGTTTTTCAAGAAAACCGAACAGAATAATTCTGTGTTGGGTTATTAATAAGGGAAGTTGTCGGCATACCCAATCTAAATTACCCCGCAGGGGGAACTTCCTGGATGAATTTTCCTTGGCGATCCAATTTATATTGTAAACGATAAATGGGAGTCAGCTCGATGTATGCCCGGATTGTGATTTCATAAACAAAAAGGTTTTTCTAATTAGAGTAAAATATAGATGAACAAGGTCCCATCTGATCAATTAATAATTGCGAATGAACATGATTAAACTCGGGATTCATAAATGGTAATAGTATATTCCTGCTCGACCGAGGTTTTTTCTTAACGGAGGCGGATATTCACAAGAACATCTTTCTTGCATTCAGCATATTGGTTATCGCGGCAATGGTTCTTATTGCTTGCGCGCCAGCGATCTCTGAATCTACCGAAGCTCAAATAATTACCGAAGAGCCAGAGGGTGAAGAGTACATTACAGAAGAACCAGTGATAATAGAAGTACTGGTTCTGGATATGGGATTAACTGGCCAAGTATCCATCTGGCATTCATTGGAAGAGCACGAAATGGAAAGCTTAAATGGTGTCATCGCCATTTTTCAAGAAATGTACCCGGACGTTGAGTTCGATGTCCTATATGTTCCACCGTATGATATCCGAGGTAAATTCGAATCTGCAGCCCAGACCGGTGGTGGTGCCTGCATCTTAATCGGCTCCTACGCCTGGGGGCCACCTTTATATGATTCGTTTCTTGTAGCAGATATATCTGAATTCGTCAGCGATGAGTTCCTGGAGACCATCAACCCCGCGGCTCTCGGTTCGGTCCAATACTCCGGTGCATTTATCGGGTTACCATTGAATATGACGGGCGTACTTCCTTTCCGGAACAAGAGAATTGTGCCGGTTGCACCCACCACATTTAATGAACTGGTAACTTTTGCTCAGGAATCTGCCTCTGGGGATGTAGTTGGTGCCTATTTGGACTACGGCTTGTTCTACTCTGCAGGTCATCTGTATGGTATCGGTGGTCAGTTGATGGATGCCGGTGGCAACCCAACCTTTAACGATGATAAAGGTATTGAGTGGATTGAGATGATCCAGAGATTCGAGGAGGCTGGACCCATTGAAAATAATAATGACAACGATATCAACCTCTTTGTTGAAGGTAAAGCAGGTATTATCATCGATGGGCTGTGGAATGCTTCCGAGCTGGCGGAAGCCATTGGGCCAGAGAATCTAGCGATCGATCCCTGGCCAATCCCCATGTCAGGCTATGTTCAGACCGATAATCTATACTTGAATGCGAATTCAACCGGCAATGAATTGGATACATGCTGGAAGTTCATGGAGTTCATGTTATCCCCAGAATCTCAATTAATCTTTTCTGATCCTTCAATGGCTGGGTTTATTCCCGCCATTCCGGGGGTGGAGTTGACAGATCCGATACAGATGCAGGTCATGGAAACCTTCAATGGTGCTACAACTTTCCCGGTGATCCCAGAGATGAGTGCATACTGGGAGCCAGTTAATAACGCTCTTCTGTCAGTGATTGAGCAGGGCATCAACCCGGCTGATGCTTTACAAGCCGCTTATGATGAGGTCCTGGTTAAATTAGCTGAAATCCATGGAGAATAACCACAACTAAGGGGGACACCCAACCTGAATACGAAAAGGTGGAAGAGTTAAACCTTCCGTCTGTTTACATGTAAATTATCTCGATGAAATTTAATGCATTGAGACCAGGTCAACCAATGCCAATAATCCCTCCATACCGGCTTGTGAACCCAATCTAGATTGACAGAACCTATCTCATGGCATGGCAAGGCTTGGAAAACCCTTTTTTGAGAGCTTTATCATTAATCTAGATGGAGAACTCATACATGATTTCATTGTCGATGCTTGTCTAACGGGAGTTTACCTGCTTAAAGGCTAAGTTCATCCCTTAAATTGTAAACAGATAAATCTTAAAATCAGACTGACACCTTTTTTTATCCAAGGTGCCAGTGTGTGAAAATCAACTTAAGTAGTTTTCTAATGGAGTATTATCTGTTAATACCACATTATATTGCACCCGTTTTTCTTATTCCTCATCATCCGAGGAAACCATCCCGGGCTGATCGATCTTGATTACATCTCCGTGGACATCAATTGTTATTCGAAAGCCCATCATACCCATATATGCGCGACCTTCTTCTGGGATACCGGTATCAAATAACGCTTCAAACTGCTTATCGATGTTTTTGAGCTGAGATTCAATCATCGCACGAGTGAAGATGTCCTCTTGCCCCAGCATCTTAGCAGTTTGCTCGCTGAGTACACCCTCATGGCCATCAATCAATTCTCTCATTGATTCGAGCACCTGGCGGTCTACCTGCTCAGATGGGATGTGCCGGTGGAATCCGGCATCGTCCACCACATAAAAGGGGTCACTTCCGACGTAGGTTACATCGACAGGATTGTCATTTTCATCGAATACAAGACCCGCGAATAGGGCTTGGTGTGCCATAAACTATTCCTCGACCATTATTCTACTACATCGACTGTGGTGCCAAAATTCTCATAAACTCTGGTCTCATCTGGTGGGACCGAAGGAAGAGTCCAACGATAGATCCATTTCGCGGCGGTTGGTGTCAAGTTTATGCAGCCATGACTGCGTGGACGTCCAAAATCGTTGTGCCAGTAAGTACCGTGAAAAGCAACACCTTTTTCAGTGATATAACAAATCCAGGGTACACCTGGGAGATCGTAACCATTGGAGGCCAAATCACCAGCAGCCATATGGCGAGATGGTCGCTTGTGAAAGGTTTTATGGCGTCCGACTGGAGTCAGGAAACGGCCATTGCTGAATTCTGCCCCGCTGGCTACGCGTGCCATGAACACAGATCTTCCTTTCTCATAGGCGATCGTAAGCTGATCTCGCAAGCGAACTTCCAATCGTTTTTCTGCAGCTGGGACATCTGGTGATAGAGGTGAAAGCTCATCACCAGGGACAACTCTTAGATGAGTAGCCGGAGCGTAGTACGTCAGATCCCATTTATCCTCTAGAATTCGATACCAAGGGTTACCTTGGTTATCCTGGACGAGTGCTGATGCCCAATGGGTTGTTTCATAATAAAGCCTGTATGCGAATAGGTTATTCTTGCCAGGTCCCCAATGGGCATCCGTATATGGAACAGTTACCTCAAGCAATGCACCTCCGAAGGGGATACCAGAGTCTGGTTGGTTAAGCCGGGTCTGCACAGGTTGGATACCACCGGAATGGACAAATCCTTCCTCCCCAATCCGATACCATATGCGGTTGTGTATGGGTTCCATGTCACCAACGGTCACATCGGTGATCGGTAAAATCATGTCTCTCCAATAGACCTTGATCTGATTTCCTTCAAAAGATGGTCGCTCATAGACTGTGGTTTTCAGTTCAGCTACTCGCCCCATCTGATCAGGCACAAGGTCTCTCAATCTCTTCACAGGTTGTAGAAATAATCCAATCAACCCCAAGCTGCTTAGCTTGAGAAAATCCCTGCGCGAGGATTGTGAGCTATCCAATTCTGGCATATTGGAGTATTTTTCAATAGTGGACATAAACCACAGTGCCTATAGAAGCAAAATCGTATATCCAGCCTGAATTTGGGATAGTGAAATTCACACACCCATGGCTCATCGGAGTACCAAAATTGTTATGCCAATAGGTTCCATGCAAACCATACCCTTTGTAGTAATACATCACAAAAGGAACATCGGCGAGATAATAACCTGGTCCTGCCATATCAGCGTATCGATATTTTACATATATCCGGAAGGTACCTGTGACAGTTGGATGGATCCAGGTGCCTGTAGAGACAACAAAGGTTTGAATCAGGTTTTTCCCCTCGTAAGCAGAGGCGGTTTGATTTGTGAGGTTAACTGCAATCCAGCGTTCACCTTTACTGACACCCTCGGGTAATCCAGGGAAATTTGATGCAGCTGCTGGGGGTGGAGGAGGGTTTGTGGGGACCTGGGTAAATGTAGCTGTCGCGGTCGGTGTTTCAGTTGGTGTATTAGTCGGAGTTGGTGTCGGTGTCTCGGTTGGAGTAGGAGTCGGCGTGAAGGTTGGTGTTGGTGTAAAAGTCGGTGTGGCTGTTGGAGTACGAGTGATCTTCACAATGTCGACTTGTGAAATTGCCATTGGTTCTCTAGATGAGAATGCCCGTGAAATTGTTGGAGTACCGTACCAGGCGAAGATCGCAGCAGCTATTGCCAGCACAATAAGAACCAAAGGGATCATTGAATTAGCTAAAACAGGTTTAGTCCTTGTCAGACCAGAAGCTGCAGGATGCTTAACCACAACTTTATGACGCTCGGGCTGTACCGGCGGGTTAGCGCGAATACGTTGGATAGCCCAATGCATCCCCTGACGAGCTCGTTGGCTTTTCGGGTTAATTTCTAAAGCTTTATTTAGATATTCGAGACTGGCTTCTGGACTAGCGACCGCAGCTAGCAGCAACCATGGTTCCTCTTGTTCTGGGGCTAAGCCTGCCGCATTTTCTGCTAGACGGCGCGCCTCTCTGCGATCCCCATTAAGTAAAGCTTGATATGCGTCTTGGATCGTTCGCCGTGTTTGGTTTGATGGGGGACTCATGGTTGCTCTGTTGGAGATATATCCTCATTACGTATGTAGCAAAGAATTCCGTTTGAGATCCCCTTGGCAATTAGATCCTGCCCTTTGGTTAATATCTGGCGGTCGAGGTTGAGGAAGCCAACTTCGATGATCACAGCATTTGTGTTGTTATCGATTTCATCAAAAGCGTGATAGCTGCTCATATCATTGGTAACGGTACTTGCATGATATGCAAGTCCAGTAGCTTTTGAATACCTATCTTTTATGCAGGCTGTTAAACGTGATGCTCGTTCTGGATACTGGTTTGATAAAGCTGCCGCTATTTTAAAGCCAGTTGCCTCGTCGTTAATGTACTCACACGAATCGGCATGGATTGATACAAGTGCCAATGCTCGATAACCTTGAAGTTTCTGGTCGAATTCTCGCAGAAGATCAACATCAAATCCTTGGTCAACCAATTCTTGTTTGACCCGGGTAGCGATCGCCTGGTTAATTTCAAATTCGGTTAATCCATCAGCACACACTGCGCCGGGATCCTTTGTATTATCGTCCCAATGTCCCACAACCAGACCGATTAATGGGCGAGGTCGAGCAGTTGGGGTAGGATAAGCAGCAGTCTCGGTAGCTTGAAAAGCCAGGACCTGTGCAAATCTCTCACTCAGGTTACCTGGTAATAAGCTGGCCGGAGTCCAGGCGGTGAACAGTGTTGCCAGGATAAAAGCCACGATCAGCACGATCTGCAGCTGGTAAAACATACCGCGAGTAGGTGTACTCGGTGTGGGAGAATGACCCGTTTCAGGTGAATCCATAGCTTTCACAAAATCCATAGTACCTTAAATATCTCTGAAAAGCAAGAGATTTTGGATAAGCATGGTGACATTTCTTATTGTCTTGATTCTTCCATAACTCCCAGTGAGTAAGCATTAATTGATTTGAATCTATGTTTGAGATTTGAAAATTATATCTCAATTTATCTCTTGACGTCGTTCATCATGAAATGTATGATGGGATTTATGAGTGTTATACTGATCAGGTGAGGGTCTGGTATAACATTTAAATCATTTACAATATATTTTCAACTTTTGAGGTAATCATAATGCCTATTGATCAAAATCAGCTCCGGATGGTGATGCGCCAGTGGTCATCTGGTGTATGTGTGGTGTCTACTAATTTTCGAGGAATTTCGCATGGAATGACTGTGAGTTCCTTCACCTCCGTGTCTCTCGATCCTCAATTGGTTGCAATATCACTGATGAAGAATTCCCGCACCCATGATTTTGTTATCGAAGCTGGTAATTTTGGGATTACGATTTTATCCCGCGATCAAAAAATGATCTCCGAAGTATTTGCTGGTCAGGTAACTGAAGATGAAAACCGTTTCGAAGGCCTTGAAACCTGGGCAATGACGACGGGTGCGCCTCTGCTGAAAGATGGTTTGGCATTTTTGGATTGTAAATTGATCGCCGTGAATGATTTTGGTACGAATTCTCTTATCATAGGTGAAGTGGTTGCTGCCAAGCTTGGAGATGGCGGTATGCCATTACTTTATTTCGACCAGCGCTATCACCAGTTGCAAGATTAACGCCAAGCGGATTTTCATAATGGATGATAATTACAGTCCGAACCAATTGATCGATCATTTGACGGATGATGAACACAAGATTCTATTGCAGCTCGCCCGAGAGGCCCTCTCCCTAGGAGTGCGTGGCCATACACTTCAACCATTAGACCAGGAAGGTTTACCCCTCAGGTTAATTCAACCTGGGGCGACATTTGTCACATTGACAAAGAAGGGCGAACTTCGCGGCTGCATAGGATCGTTGGAAGCATCACGACCGTTAGCTGAAGATGTTCGCGTCCATGTTGTTGCAGCTGCTTTAGAGGACTATCGCTTTCCGAGTGTCCATCCGGAAGAGATTCCTCATATCTTGATCGAGATATCCAGATTGACTACTCCCCAGCTTATAGATTCTTATGCTGAGAGAGATTTATTATCCCAAATTCGTCCAGGTTTAGATGGCGTGATTCTCAAGAGGGGAGTGCGACGGGCGACCTTTCTGCCCCAGGTATGGGAGAAAATACCCGATGTAGAAGATTTCCTTGGAATGTTATGTAGAAAAATGGGTGCACCCACAGATTATTGGCGGCAAAAGGATGTCCAGGTCTTTACTTATCAGGTAGAAAAGTTCCTAGAAAAGGAAGCTTGAGGTAAAAATAAAACCCCAATCTTTTGTATGTCCGGTGAATATATCCAGTAAGTTATTTTCAGACTTGAATAAATTGATCTACCTTCAGAACAAATAAGGTTGCACAGCGTTCGTTTTGGTTTGCTGCAGAAGTGCAATTATCTCCCACCAAATGGATCGCCTGATCTACTTTTTCATCTTCGACACCAATCATCAGGGTTGTCATTCCGCGCCTTAAAAAGCCACCAGTCGATGCGATCCGGGTGACCCGGAATTCCTCCTGTATCAATGATTGTGAAACTTGATCACAATCTTTATCGCGGATGATGGCAATGATTAATTTCATAAATCTGCTCCGATAGACCAATTGCCTTCATTTTACCATCTCAACCACCAAATGGCTTTTTGGAACAGGACTTAATTGTTAGATTGTTGGCAAAATCAAAGGCGCTCGTCAATAAGCTTTGATATTTAGACTATTCGTGTTCGACAGAGAAATACTAGATTAGTTTAATTCGAGGATCAAGAGTTAATGAGTAACTAAATAATTCTGTGAATCCGATTTTCCAGTTAAAAGTATATCTACTATCGGTTATGCTGAGGAAAAAGATGAAAAAAGGACCTCACCGTTATTAATAAATTCAACCGGAAATCCCCCATGGTTTCGTCTGGTTTGTGATGATTCCTAATTATAATTTGGCTAATAAAGGTTTGCGTCTTTGAAGACTGGTGATCCCTTTACCAAAAATTGGTGATTACAGAAGAACTCATTTGTATTCAAAATGCGATAATAAATTCACCAACAAGCTACAATAATCAACATATCTATCGATATATCGATGATGAACCTGAATTAAATCAAAATCATAAAGGAGCCCAACACAATGTTCAATTCCATCGAAGAGGCAGTCAAAGTTGCAAAAGACGATTCACTCACAGAATTAGAGCGTCAAAAAGCTTTACGATACTTAGAAACGAGCGATGATCCTGAAGCTATTAAGACATTGATCGCTGCTTTGGAAGACGATGATCATGGAGTGCGTTTTGCTGCCGCAGAAGTGCTTGCAGCACAAGGAGAATCCT
>JAUWLJ010000225.1 GCA_030613705.1 Chloroflexota bacterium | reverse complement strand
AAAGATAAACCTTTGGCAGATGTATTTTATGGAGTGGACAACACCTTCCTCAGCCGGGCACTTGAAGAGGGTATCTTTGAAACCTACCAATCACCTATACTATCCGAAATCACGGATGATTTCAAGTTAGACACACAATATGGCGCCCTGCCTGTTGATTACGGTGATGTTTGTCTAAACTACGACATATCTTATTTTGATGATCATGGTCTGCAACCACCTCAATATCTGGAGGATTTACTCAATCCCCAATATAAAGACCTACTGGTCGTCGAAAATCCGGCCACCTCTTCACCGGGACTGGCATTTCTATTGGCTACCGTGGGTCAATTTGGGGATCCTGGTTATCTGGAATACTGGGAAGGCCTGGTTGCGAACAATATCCTTGTGTTCAATGATTGGGAAGTCGCCTATTACCAGGAATTTAGTCGTTCGGGAGGAGCGCGACCCGTTGTTGTCTCTTACAGCTCAAGCCCGCCGTTCGAGGGGATTTATGCTGAAACACCAATCGAAGAACCTCCCACAGCAGCTGTGGTTGGTGACGGGTCCTGTTTCAGACAGATCGAGTTTGTCGGAATCCTGAAAGGAACTCAAAATCGTGATATGGCTGAGATATGGATAGATTTCATGTTGTCACCGATTTTCCAAGAGGAAATCCCGCTGCAGATGTTCGTATTTCCAGTAAACGAGAATGCTCAGTTAGATGATACCTTTGAAAAATATTTAGATGTTCCGGAGAATCTTGCTTTTGTCAGCCCCGAAGAGATCGCTGCTAATCGGGAGACATGGATCAATGACTGGACACAGGTTGTATTGCGTTGAACCAGTTGATTAGAATTTCCTGGAAAGAGATTAACTTTCGACAGGCGATCACGGTCGGACTTTTGTGGTTACTTCCACTTGTCTTCCTGGGAATCTTTTATTTCTTCCCCCTTGGCAGCATATTAAAGACCAGTTTTGAACGCGGAGATTCTGGAATTGCGGCTCCATTTTTCGAGGCAATTCAATTAGAGTCTGTTCGCCAGGTTCTCTGGTTTACCATCTGGCAGGCTGCTCTTTCAACGCTGCTGACATTGGCTATCGGCTTACCAGGGGCATATCTGTTCGCTCGGTACGAATTTCGAGGCAAATCACTGCTTCAAGCATTATCAACGGTTCCCTTCGTTATTCCAACCGTGGTTGTTGCCGCAGCTTTCTATGCTTTATTGGGACAGCGCGGCTGGCTGAATTTGGCGGCGATGAGAATCTTTGGCTTCAACGCAGCCCCCATTCACCTCACGAATACAATTTACGCAATTCTCCTCGCCCACATCTTCTACAACACCACCATTGTTCTCCGCATGGTAGGGGATTTCTGGTCGCATATCGATCCACGCCTAAACCAGGCTGCCAGGACTCTCGGCGCAAATCGTACAAAAACTTTCTTCAAGGTCACCTTACCATTAATCGGTCCTGCGATAACAGCCGCAGCTCTACTGGTATTCATCTTCGACTTCACATCCTTTGGTGTGATTTTGATCTTAGGGGGACCTAAATTTGCAACTTTAGAGGTGGAGATTTTCTACCAAACCATCAGTCTGTTTAATTTACCTTTGGCTGCCGTGCTCGCTCTATTGCAGCTGGGCTGTACTTTGGCAATGACGATTATCTATACTCGACTAAGCAGGAGATTAACTCGTCCACTGCAATTACGCTCGCGTCGCTACACCCAAAAGAGACTGACAACCTGGCGGAGCCGGCTTTTTGCAGGTGTGGTAATTATCACTTTATTCGTTATTCTTATTACTCCGCTACTGGCCCTGGCGATGAGATCTTTTGCACGATTTGAACCTGAGCGCGGACAGCGGGTCGTAGAATCTCCTGGTTTTACCGTTGATTTTTACCGGGAGCTGTCTATCAACCGGCGCAGCTCATTGTTCTATGTCCCTCCGACGACAGCCATTGGTATTTCTCTGGCATATGCGGCAGTTACGGTAATCCTTGCACTGGCAATCGGAGTTCCAGCTGCGTGGGCACTCACCCGCCATTCAGGATTATCACTCAACAGGTTTCTGGACCCGCTTCTCATGCTTCCCCTTGGTACATCTGCGGTTACCCTGGGTTTAGGATTCATCGTTGCGTTGAACCGGCCTCCCTTCGACCTGCGGGCATCCCCCATCCTGGTGCCAATCGCCCATACCCTGGTTGCCTTTCCATTTGTTGTCCGCAGTTTGACGCCAGCGCTGCGCAGCATTCAACCACGCTTGAGGCAAGCCGCGGCGACTTTGGGCGCCTCACCGCGGCACGTAATACGAACTGTGGATCTGCCCCTTGTTGGTAGAGCATTAATCGTTGCGGCAACCTTTGCCTTCACAATCTCACTTGGAGAATTTGGTGCAACAGCGCTGATCTCCCGGCCTGAATATCCAACAATCCCGCTGGTAATTTATCGTTTCATTTCCCAACCAGGAGCAATTAACTACGGTCAAGCGATGGCATTGAGCACAATCCTAATGGTGGTTGTCACGGGTGGTTTGATAGCCATCGAACGCCTGCGAATTGCGGATGTGGGCGAATTTTAATTCACCATGAATTGGTTTTCCACTGACATAAACGAATTACTGAGATAAATAATATTGAACAACCCTGCAGCTCTAAGGATCACAAATATATATAAAGCCTTTGCAGACAAACAAGTCCTGACAGGGATCACTTTTGATATCCGCTCTGGAGAAATTGTCGCCTTTCTTGGACCCTCCGGCTGTGGTAAATCCACCCTCCTATCAATCATTGCTGGGATTGAAAAACAGGATGACGGAAATATCTATTGGATGGGTGCGCCCATAGATCATGTCCCCCCACACCGCAGGGGATTCGGATTAATGTTCCAGGACAACGTATTATTTCCACATCTGAATGTTTTCGAGAATGTGGCTTTCGGGTTGAAAATGTCCGCGATGGAGAAGGAAAAGATCCTGGTCAAGGTCTCGGACACCCTGGAACTCGTCGGTCTCAAGGGATTAGAGAACAGGGATGTAAATTCGTTGTCTGGTGGAGAGCAGCAGCGAGTAGCTCTCGCCCGGGCTTTAGCCCCCCAACCCGGCTTACTGATGTTGGATGAACCACTCGGCTCAATCGACCGGTCATTACGAGAGCGATTGATGAGTGAATTACGCAGGATCCTTCGCCAGATGCAGCAAACTGCCATATACGTCACTCACGATCAGGAAGAAGCTTTTGCCATCTCCTACCGGATTGTCTTGATGAGGCAGGGCAAAGTCGAACAAATAGGAAAACCTGAAGAGATTTACAGACGACCCGCAACCTTGTTCACGGCGCGTTTTCTTGGATTGACAAATCTGATCCCAGGCAATGCAAGAGCTGAAAATAACCAACACTTCGTGGATACATCCCTCGGAAGTTTTCCGATATCAAAACCGTTGCAAGGACCTGTAACCGTTCTCATCCGACCCGAGTCAGCTATACTAAATGGTCACACCGGGGTCCTATTGCAAGGTAAATTGGTCGAAAAAACCTTTCGAGGCAACCTTTGTCAAGTGAGAATTTCTATAAATGGAACACTGCTTGAATTTAACTTCCTCTCGAATTCAGATTTGCCCAATGAAGGTGAAGAAATTCAGCTAAGTCTGAACCCCCAAGATCCGATAATTGCATATAAAAGCGGACCAGACCAACTGACAAATCGCGGGAATTAATTGCAAATTTATAATCAGGAATTCGATAAACAGATGAAATGTATTTTAATTGTTATGTGCAAAACTGTTGCAAATCAAAAATTCCACTGATAAAAGCGCAGCGCGTATTATGACGATCATTACAGTAATTAAGCAAGATCATTCAGGCAATGAGACCTGGAGGTATTTTGGAAATCTAATTTCTCGCCAGAACAATGAAATCAAGATCGAGGCCTTCTTTGATCGGGAGGATACAGAATTGGAAGGAATAATCCTGAAACGCGGCGATCGATTCATTGAGACTTATTTCAGTGATCGCTGGTACAACATATTTAAAATTCAAGAGCAGACTAGTGGTCTTCTGAAATGTTGGTATTGCAATATCGGCTACCCAGCAGCAATTACTGATGATTCAATCGCCTACCGAGATCTGGCCATAGATCTACTGGTTTACCCTGATGGACAGCAAAAAGTACTGGACGAGGATGAATTCTCCGCACTGCATCTCTCCCCCGACGTACAGGCAGCTGCTCGCCAGGCTCTGGTTGAACTTCAACTTAAATTTCAAGAAAGATAGATTGATCTTTGGATGGCTCGATGGATGCATTCTTAAAATGATCGCGAAATGGAATGCACGCGAATATTATAATCTCGTGGTTAGAAATAACTTGTCCCAAATTGGTAGGAGATATTGTTGAATAACTGAAGAAGCAAATCACCTAACCAATAATAGAAAATCAATACCACAGCACAGCAAAAACAAATTATCACCAAGACAACGATCAGTATTATCCACCATATTCTTGATCTCTTGGGCTCTTCTTCAGAAGTAATAACCACATAACTTTCCTGGTCAGCCATATTCTTCTCCTCAACAAACAATGTCTCAGTCTTTGTAGTTGATCGCTAAACTGCTCGCATTAATTCC
>JAUWLJ010000322.1 GCA_030613705.1 Chloroflexota bacterium | reverse complement strand
TGAGCTACAGCGGCAACATGGCCCTTTTGTATTTCGACCTGTTTCCCCGTAAGATCACCTTGAATGAGCTTAACGCTGCTTATCCTGATATGGTGGACAATTTGGTTCAGCACGAAGGTATCGGCTTCGTAGTTGCCTACGTTGATGATAGTGTCCCGGTTGCCTTTGGCAAGAATGGAGCCCGCAACCTGCACACCGGTGATGTAACGGGCGAGGATCCCTTTGCTCCTTATGGTGATGTGGAGCTGCGCAGCTGGCAGGTGCGGCGCATCGCTGATTTCTCCAACGCCGGCGACCTGATACTCAACAGTCCCATCTATCCGGACGGCACAGTGGCTGCTTATGAGGAGCTGATTGGCAGCCATGGAGGTCTGGGCGGTGAACAGACGGATGCTTTCATCCTCCACCCGGGAGATATGGAAATTCCCGAGACCCGCAACTCTATGGATTTTATGCCCCTGCTGAAAGGGCGCGTCGGCCTTCCCGGACTAGCGCCTAAACCCGAGGTTCCTCCTGAACCACAGGTAAACAACTGGGCCCCGGGGAACCTCGCTAAAGGTCTGGGCGAGGTGAAAACGTGGCTGGACTACGCCGTGCGCGCCATTACCTTGAGCCGCGCTGCCTACCAGGCGATTGCCAAGGATGCTTATATGACCGCCCCGGCGCTGCTGATCACCCTGCTTGCGCAAATCCTGCAGTCTCTGAACAGCAAAGGCAGCCTGGATATCGTAAATATCCTGCTACGTTATGGTGTATGGCTGGTAGCTGTTGGATTCCTCTATCTAGCGGCGACACTGCTGCGCGGTAAATCAGATTTCCCCAGCACGCTGCGAGTAGCTGGTTTCGCCCAGAGCGCCCATCTGCTCGAGATATTTGGCTTTCTGCCGGTGATCGGACCAGCGGTGCGCTTCCTGGCCTTGCTGTTGGCCTTCTTCGGGGTCTGGATCGGTGTATCCACTGCCCACGAGCTGCGCGGTTGGCGCACCTTCCTGCTGCCGGTGATATTCATCGCCACCACGGTCATCACTGTTGTTTTCCTGGCGGGGGCGATTGAAGGAACGGCAATTGCCATTGATAGCATATTGCAAGACTTCGGTTTAGTTTCTGGACCATAGGTCTCTTAGAACTCTTTGAGGATCAATCACCATGTGAATGCTTGGGAACAGAAAAATAATGAGATCCTGGTACCAAATTGCTAATTCGATCGTGATGATCTATAGCAATCATTTCATCGATAACATTCGGGTCTCCAGAAAAGAAAATATCCCTGTGGGACCTAAAATCATCGTGGCAAACCATCCCAATGCCACCGATGGGCTCATGCTGCCCTCCGTTTTTCCTGAGAAGCTGCACTTTATGATTCAAGCCAGCGTCTTTGAAACACCTTTTATCGAGCGATTACTTGCCCATGCAGAACAAATCCCGGTCGTTTCCGGGAAAGGAGGCCAGGCATTGTCAGTGGCGCGGGAGAAACTGACCAAGGGGGGTTCCGTGGTCATTTTCCCCGAAGGTCGTCTTGACAATGATGAGATGTTGCATCGCGGCCATATCGGTGCTGCCATGCTTGCAGTCCAAACTGGGATGCCATTACTTCCTTTAGGTTTCTATGTGCCTCCAGAAGCATTGCGGGTGGTCAAGGGACATATTGATAACCGGGCTACATCCGCTCGCTGGCAGATTGGTGGCAATTGCTTCATTCGAGTTGGACATTCAATGCAGTTCAAGCGGAACATGCAGAGCGGAATACGTTATGATTACTTGCGGGAATACACCCAACAAATCATGGCAAATATTGGTGAGCTGGTGAATCAAGCAAAACAAGATGCGGCTGAAGGCTGTTGATTTCTAAATCTTGTTAAAATAATGAGGAATCCACTGTGAATATTTCTTCGAGCCGAGTATTGGTCATGGATGCTGATCCAAGTGGGGCCATGGCCTGCACTCCCAACTGGACCAGGTTCCCGAGGTTGAGATTGTTGGGATCGCCCACAGCCAGCGAGCAGCCCTGAACCAGGTTGAAACGAATCAGCCCGATTTTCTGCTGGGCGATTTGATGCTGCCCGGCTACCGCAGTGTCGATCAGATCTCACAGGTCGCCGCTACCAATGAGGAGATACGCATCCTGGCTCTCAGCCCGGGAGATACCCCGCACGATCGGGATATTCTGGCCATCCGGGCTGGAGCCCTGGGTTTTGTCTCCAGAGATGCAAGCCTTGAAGAAGTTTCTGAGGCCATTCAGCAGGTGTACCAGGGGCAGCACTGGCTGCCTTTAGAAGACACTTATGAAGTCTTAGGTGAAGCGGCCGGCGAATTAGCGGTTGCTGCTCAAGAGCGTCGGGGCCGCCTGGGTCAGGTGGTCCTGGGCATTATCCCCCTGACTGGGATGATAGCGGCGATCACGGCCTACCTGTGGCGCGAGTATTGGGGACAAATCGGGGTACGCGTCGTCGACCTGGGGATTGACCCCACAACGCGCATGATCGATGTATTGGTAGTGATGATAATGATCTTCGGTGTTTTTGGGCCTCTGCTTTTCGTCAGATCGTGGGTGAACGCCATCTGCCAATGGATCGAAAAGATTATCCATCTATTGCCGGGTGGGTGACTATGGCGCGTCGGTGGCGTTTGGGCCGGCTGATATTAAACATTTGGGTAGCTCAGGTGATGATGGGGCTGGTCCTGGTCCTGTTATCTTTTCTAACCTGGTTGACCTCGATTTTCCCGCTCATTATGGTCATTTTCCTCGGCCCGGCAGTCGCCGTTATCCTGTTAGCCAACATCCTCGACCTGGATCAAGAACTGCCGGATGCACTGCATTTACCGCATCTCGGAGCGAGACGCGTGATTGCCTTCTTCGCTGTCGTCATTATCCTCTTCCTGATGATCATTGGTGCCGAAGTGTGGATTCGAGGACCTGACCTGCGAACGGATGGCTTGCATGGTTTCCTGGCACCGGGGGTACTTGGCTTTAGAGCCAGGCCGGTGACGTTGGTCGACCTGGATGGTAACCTGGAACCACTGGGAGCGCTGTACCTGGGCGGCAACGCCGATTTGTACGTGCTTTATGATCCCTGCGCGGAGACAA
>JAUWLJ010000129.1 GCA_030613705.1 Chloroflexota bacterium | reverse complement strand
TGTTACGTAAATGAGGTGCATCCAGTATTCCCTTCTCAACTGCGTTGGAAAGTGTTGTTGGATCAATTAATGGATCCGATTCGCCTGGA
Source organism: Chloroflexota bacterium (assembly GCA_030613705.1). Classification (GTDB taxonomy): domain Bacteria; phylum Chloroflexota; class Anaerolineae; order Anaerolineales; family UBA4823; genus PFL25. The sequence continues at coordinate 6,174 of JAUWLJ010000129.1, read as the reverse complement.
CTTCCGAGGGCGCGAATGGATTGGATCGTAATATTACTTTCTTCTACCAATTGCTTTTGTCGCTCTTGGACCAATGGATCAGCTCTCATGTCTGGTTGGCCCGCCAGAGCGTTATCTATTGCCCGATGAGCGAGCTTGCTAGCTTGGATAATATCTTTAGCTGTCGCAGCATGGTTAGCTTCTGTATGTCCCACGATGTGAACAATATGTGGTTTGATTGACATTTGCAAATATATGCTGGCAACTAAATGTGCACGAGCAGAGTCAATATCTAGAGGATAACTGAGCAGCCCTGTCCGGGTTTGACGCCAAATGCGAAAATCCTGGTCAGCCAAAGGGGAAATCAATTCGAGGATCGCCAGCATTTTTGCTAAATCCATTGCATCACTTAAACCTGGAGGGCTGTTGAACATCAACTGGGCTATATAATCACTCACTCCGAAGTGTTTTGCATTATAAGCAGCCAGGAAAGCCGATACGACAAAAACCACATCCGGGGCATCACGCATACCCCAATGATGTGGTTCATTAAGTTCAACTGGGATATTTCGTTTTCCATACCATTCCATTACTTTCTGGTGCTCACGAATAGAACCTGCCAGATCCCAAGGACCGCGGCCATCCATCTGATTGAACCAGAATAAAGGGATTGCACACCACGCATTCTGGATGGTATCGATGTATAGTTCAGCAAGATCGATAAAATCATCTGTTCCAGAGTAAGTGCGCAATAAGGGGTAGTTACCAAAACGGCTGGCAGCATATAATTCCCGGTAATCATTTGCTGAGCGGACAGGAACGCCCCCTGCCCCACGTCTGCGCGGATCTTGCTTTTCCGGATTAAAAAAATTCTCTTGCGCATCCTGATCAATACCCAAAGAGATAACATCAATCGCTTGTCCTTCGGCGATTTCTGTAATACCGTTACGTGTCGCCTCCATGGTTGGTAGACCAAAATGGTGACGGAGAAGGGGATAGGGTGATTTCCAAAGAATGCGAGCAATTGTATTTTGGGGGAAATCAGTTTCGCTTTGGGGAAAAACAGATTGTCCTTTCAAGTAAGCTAAAACAGTTTCAGCTGGCTCTCCTCCTTCAAATGTACGCTCAAAGAAACCGAGCGCCTGTGCCCGAGAAGCAATAGGTGGCGTACCCCCAAATGCAAATCGAACACCCCGGTTGCGCAAGTCATCAGCTGATTCAGCGAAATCACCGAGTAATCGTTCACCCGTGTCTGGCGTTAATCGATAAGAAACTGCCACAAGATCAGCTTTTTCCCGCTCGGCAGCTGCGATCACTTCAGCAATTGGAACTGATGGTCCAAGAAAGATCGTCCGCCACCCTGCTTCTTCCGCCAAGCGCAGAAAGTTCATGACCCCAGCGACATGGACACATTCACCAAGCGCTGCAGCGACGACTGTTTTTCCCGAGTCCGACATATTTGTTATTGAGCCTTGTCTGGTGATAATGATGAGTTTGATTTCGGCGATCTACTTTGCTCAATGATGACAGCCGATTATTACTTGCCCAATTAGCTTAATTACTAAATTGGGATGCGGGAACAAGTTATGAGCATTTTTCGTCTCTAAATTGTTGATATTTGTATTAATCATTCTAACACACCCTACAAATGCTTGATTTACTTAATGAAACCTGAGAGAAACCGGTCATTATCTCCTGCATGTTATAATTTTTTGACTTTTCTCGGGAGAAAACTCGAGGTGATAACAATATTGAGGTCAAGATTTAATCAATCAAGTATTTTGAGTGAATGCATAGCATCGGAATGAGGGATTTCTTAAATTAGTTTGAAGTTTCATTAGTAAAAGGGGCTTGGCTTAGTGAATAAAAATTACCCGAGTGTGGAGGAGAAATGACACCCTTAATGCGTGGAAAATACTTTGATGAATTTGAGGTTGGAATGAATTTTGTAAGCCCAGGGCGGACAGTAACTGAAAGTGATATTGTTTCATTCGCAGGCTTATCCGGCGATTATACTCAAATTCATACCGATGCAGAGTTCAGTAAAACAACACCTGTCGGTCAACGAGTTGCGCATGGATTACTGGGTCTTTCAATCGCCTCCGGTCTAGCTACGAGAACAGGAGTCCTAGAAGGCACAGTTCTTGCATTTAGAGAAATTGTTGAATGGAAGTTCGTTAAGACGATTTTTATTGGTGATACAGTTCGTGTATCATTACACGTGCTTGATCTCAAGGCGCTTCCCAGGGTAGGAGGGGGGGCAGTCAACATCGAAATAAGATTATTGAACCAAAATGACGACGTTGTAATGAAGGGAATCTGGAAGGTATTGGTGGCATCAAAACCAGAGTAATATTATGCCAGTTCCAGTTCTGAACAATTCATCAGAAGATGATCCTGATCGCGATGAGAAAAATATCTCCGCTCAAGATGGAGAAGAGCGTGGATTCTCAGAATCTGCCGATATCGGACAACAACTTAGTGAAGATAAACCCGTTTCTGATACGAGTGAGGATTCCGTCGGAACACTCAATGAAGATTTCGAAGATGGAAGGGATACATCAGAAGTAAGAGTATATTCTGAAGGTGAGATAGAGCAGGATGATGTTGATTTCCCAAGAGGTGAGGATAGAAAAGGTTCAGATACAGAATACGAATTAGATGAGGAGGCTGCTGAATCCGTCGATTCTTCAGAATTCTATTCAATATATACCGCCAGGGGTTGGTATAACCCTGATGAAGATCTTCCTGCTGAACCCGAGATCACCAGAGGAGATTCTGAAGGGGATAATGAGCTGATCACTGGGGATACACAGCCGGTGAATGTATCCTCTGTAGAACCCCCACCAACACTTGATTTAAAATCCCCCTCCAAATTACCGCAAAGTGATACACAAAGTAATCATTTACCAAACCAGATCGATCTGGATGCCACTCGAGTCGCTTCCACGGCTTATGTCGCTTCTAAGATTGATCCTGTAAATCGAATAACTTCAACCCCTCAATCCAGAACAGGATACTCTGCCTCTCCGCGATCATCTGCTGCTATGGGATGTTTACTCCGATTTTCCATCGCCGGAATGTTCATTCTGGTGATTGTGGGATTGATCGGCATTTCAGTATTACTATTCCAATATTACAGGATTGCGGCAACATTACCCCCCGTTGATGATCTGCGCCAGAAAGCAGCCCAATTTGAGACGACCCGTATCCTGGATCGTAATGGAAATGTAATGTATGAAATCTTGGATCCGAACGCCGGACGTCGTTCTTATGTAAGCTTGGATAAGATCTCTCCCTACCTGGTGGCAGCAATCGTTGCGACAGAGGATAAAGGTTTTTACAGCCACCCTGGATTTGATGCGACTGCAATTGGCAGAGCTTTTTTACAAAATTATCAAGGTGGAGAAACAGTTTCGGGGGCTTCCACAATTACCCAACAATTAGCTCGAATGCTCTTATTCTCTCCGGAAGAGCGTTCGGAAATCACATATATGCGCAAGGTTCGTGAAGCAATCCTGGCAGCGGAAATAACACGACGCTACACGAAAGACGAGATCCTGGAGCTCTATATCAATGAAGTTTACTTTGGAAATCTTTCTTATGGTGTGGAAGCTGCTGCGCAAACATATTTTCGTACCTCTGCAGACAGGTTGACATTAGCCCAGGCAGGTTTTCTAGGCGGATTAATCCAAGCCCCTTCAGTTTATGATGTCTACACAAATCGAGATGTTACATTGAACCGTTTAGAACAGGTTCTGTTCTTAATGTATGAAGCTAGTCAAGAACAAGGATGTATCTTTGTGAGTAACAGTCCTCAAAGAATTTGCGTGGATGCGCTCGTTGTTGCAGATGTCGCTAGTGAGATGGCAGATTATGAATTCAAATCACCAGATGTTGAAATCCGCTACCCACACTGGGTAACATATATCCGATCCTTACTCGAATCCCAATTTGATGCTCAAACCATTTATCGTTCTGGATTCGATGTGCACACAACGCTTGATCCAGGTTTACAAGAACTTGCCGAACAAGTTGTTGCCAAACAGGTAAACGCTTTAACAGATCGCAATGCCAGCAGCGACGCCCTGGTAGCGATGCGTCCAAATACCGGTGAAATTTTAGCTATGGTTGGATCAGCTGATTTCTATAACGAAAAGGATGGTCAGGTGAATATGGCGATCAGTCCACGCCAGCCAGGATCATCATTTAAACCCCTCACATATACTGCTGCATTCGAGAAAGGGTGGACACCCGCAACATTAATTTGGGATGTTCCTTCCGAATTTCCCCCATCAGGTGATCCGAATGACACACGCAAACCTTATATACCAGTTAACTATGATGACCGCTTTCATGGACCTGTCACAGTCCGGTCAGCATTAGCTAATTCATATAACGTCCCAGCAGTTAAAACTCTCGATTATGTGGGTATTTACGATAATCCGGACACACCAGCTGTGGATGGATTGGTTGCATTCGCAAAACGTTTAGGCATAACGACATTAACCCGAGACGATTACGGGTTATCTTTGACCCTCGGTGGAGGTGAAGTTACTTTACTCGAGCTCACCGGTGCATATGCGACTTTTGCCAATGGAGGCCGGCGCATACCTCCGACTGCAATAACCCAGATCGTTGATTTTAATGGCAATGTGGTATACCAATACAATCCACCGACCGGTGAGCAGGTAATTCGACCTGAACATGCATATTTAATCTCATCCATTCTATCGGATAATGAGGCCCGTACTCCTGCTTTTGGACCCAATTCTGTCTTAAATTTACCTTTCCAAGCTGCTTCGAAAACCGGCACTACTAATGATTTCCGGGATAACTGGACGATAGGATACATCCCAGAACTCACAGTGGGTGTATGGGTCGGAAATGCAGATTATTCACCAATGCAAAATATCAGTGGTTTAACTGGTGCAGCCCCTATCTGGGCCGAATTCATGAAAGAATCTGCCAACCAGGTCACCGGAGGAAACCCTTCGCCATTTATCAGACCTGGTGGAATTGTCGAAAGGATAATCTGTGCAGTATCAGGAACGGAGCCTTCTAATAAATGTCCAGTTCAGCGCAGTGAATTGTTTGCTGCGAACCAGCCACCATTACCAAAAAATCAGGATTTATGGAAAAAAGTGGTTGTTGATACCTGGACTGGTTTGGAAGCCTCGCCTGCATGTGAAAAATATATTGATGAAAAATTAGCTGTCAACGTTGACGATTCTTGGGCAATTCGCTGGTTGAAGAAGGATTCAAGTGGAAAAGCGTGGGCAGAAAACAATGGTTTTTCCAGTCCATTGTTTTTCGTCCCCAAGCGTAAATGTACGGTAGAAGACCCGCGTCCGCTATTACAATTTACTTCCCCGAGAGCTGGAGATAAGATCACCCAACGCCCATTGGAGATTTTTGGACAAGCAGGCGCGACGGCAGATTTCGAATCTTATCGCTTAGAGTATGGGTTGGGAAGTAAGCCGGTCAAATGGGAATTACTTAAGAAAGATGGAATTCCGGTCAATGATTCAGCAAAACTTTTTGAGTGGGCTCTCAAGGAATTGCCTGCTGGGGAGATCACTTTGCGCATAATTCTTCGCAGTATCCATGAGACCTACGCTGAATTAAAAATGAACTTGAATTTACAGGTTCCCACACCAACGCCAACGCCGACTCCGACTTTTACGCCCACACCAACTTATACACCAACACCGACTTATACTCCTACACCCACTTCCACTGCGACACCCACAGAAACTATGACACCGAGTATCACTCCAACCCCAGAGGATACACCGGTCCCATCACCAACACCGATTGATCCTTTCTGGACCCAATCTCCAAGTGCCACACCCAGCAGTCCATAAAAAATACCCGCCAAACGGCGGGTATTTTTTTTATCCGATTCTTCAGTTTTAAACATCTGGTTCTGTAATCGTTACACTTGTGGCTTCCGGAGCAGCCACCTGACCAAATAGGTGGGCATAGACCGCAAATAGATAAACACTGCTGAGAGCGCTGATCAACCATATTAGAACCCAACCGATGCAGAGAATAAATCCCAGTACGATTGATATAAGCGTGACAACAATGCCGACAACAATCGCACCTACGATTGAGACCAGCCAGGCTGTTAAATATTTACTAGTGTTCTTCGAAACAATCTTGAAGATCTCACCAATTTCAAAGCAAGAA
>JAUWLJ010000295.1 GCA_030613705.1 Chloroflexota bacterium | reverse complement strand
TAACCTTTCTCAAAAATCCTCGTTGGGGAGGTATTCAACCTCTTCAGAATCATTGTCGCCGCTCACACTCGGGACCTTCCGATCTTCATCCGCTTGAAGATCCCTGGCGGTGAGAAACCGAATCTGATCTTCATCAATACCGCGCTCCTCACCAGGCTCTGCTGGTAATCCGGTTGGAGGGGTTCCCTTTTCCTCTTCTTCAAATGCTGAATGGAGATCATGGTTCTCATTGTCATGTTCCAAATCAAAGCCCCATAAATCAATACCAATCCCATTCGGAGTGCGGAAGGAGCCGATCAGCAATGGTGAATTTTCCGAAGATTGTGTTGGCCATTGATCAAATTTAACTCCCCGCCTCTCCAGTTCTACCGCTGTTTCCAGGATGTGCTCCACCATAAATTGCAAGCGGATCGCATCCGGAGCTGTGACTTCTTCTGATTCAAGGACCGGAACAACAGAAAAGTAGAATTCACCATTTGGGCTGGTGAACATGGCATAATCCGGATCAAAGGCATTCACCGGAAATCCGAGGATATCAATGAAGAATCCCACTTCCGCGGGGAAATCTGCTACCTTGTATTCAATACACTGCTTCCAGCTGTTGCCCCAGGAAAATGGAAAGGGGTAAGTGGATTTTTTCCAGAGTCGATCCCAATCATCCCGTGTGGCAGCTCGCTGGGCGATGTCAATGCGCGCCTTGCCGTAGGCCCGGAATCTTGGATTAACATGATAATTTGCTGCCGGTTTCTTAAATAATTCTAGCATCGCAACCATCCTTATGGCTTCTCGAGCAGCCCTTGTTCTATTAGCCACTCCCGGGAAGGACCATTCCAAAGATAAATCGACAGATCAACGCGATCTTTATCGTCAAACTCAACGCCTTCACCCTCCAGCAAAACTCGCTGAGCCTCTCCACCCTCTCCCTGACGGAGGCTGACCTTGCCTTGCGCATTGATCACCCGCTGCCAGGGCACATCTGCCGGGCAAGCTGCCATCGCCCCACCCACCATGCGCGGTCCTCGAACTCGGTAAGCTTGCTCACTCATTCCTTTTGGGGGTGGGAGGTATGCAGCAATGCGCCCGTAAGTGCTCACCCGACCAGCAGGGATTTGGCGCACGATCTCCCAAACCTGCTCGAAATATGCCATTCGATCAGGAGGTGAGGTATATTGGGCTGCCATGACCATTTAGCTCCACACAAATAATATGTCCAATCATTAGAGCCTAAATATAACACGAACATATGTTCTATGTCAAGATTCTTTCCAATTGAGTCACTTGCGAAGCGTGAGGCAGATCACATCCCAAGATTAATCAACAACATGATTTTCGAGGGACTTGATTTACTGACAAATTATTCCCGATCGGATAAGATCATCACACGCAGTATAAACTGGAAAACGAGGCCAATTAGCATATATGTAAGAGAAGGAGTTTATTATGAATAACTTAAATTTTGACCCTGGTCTCCGACAAGCCTTCAACCGGCAAACCCACCAGCGTTTGCTCGCTGAATCAACCAGCGCTCGCCTAGCCAAGAGCGTGAAGACCAAGAATCCTGGCCTAAGAGATGCAAAGCAGTTTTCCCTGGCAGCGAAATTCAAAATCATTGGCCAGCTCATGCGGGAAACTGGTTCAGAAATCATCACCATTATGCGGGCGAAAATCGACACCTTGAACGCTTAATCCATTATCGTCCGGCGACCGGGTAATATCTTGAACAACTGAATACAGCACCCATGGTTCAGCACCAATTCAGAGGGTTGGTGCTGAACTATTATGCCAATCTGTATATTCGCTTGAATTCATCGATCAACAAAACCAAAAATATCTATTATTTGTAAAAAGGTTTTTCAGTGATAAGGCGGGGGTAGTAATAGTGGTTTTCCAAGATATGGATGCGTTCAAGGCTTGGGAAATCAGGTTACCAATGGTTGTGGGGGCTACTTTTCCAGCTTCAGTGTGTTCCACCAAAACCTTGTTTAGGGGTCATTGATTGGCAGATCAAGTCCGTTACGGGCAATTTCAAGCGTTAATTTGGATTATAATAGTAGGAAATGAATTGCCTTCTTTAGATCACTGGTGAGGGTGCTTGGGAAGGAACATCCGGATATTGGATAAGGTATCCAGATCAGAAGGCTTATTATCTTCACTTGTTTCGCCTTGCAGGGGGTGTTGAGAGTGCAATTCAGGATCTCAGCCAACTCCCACTACATTGCACACCCTCGTCATAAAATATTAATATGTGTCAAGCAGATGGTTTGCAGGTACTACCACTGGCCAGGGCATGGATTGAATGAGTACAAGGCACCGAGACAAGCTTGACTATTTCACTTGAAATACCAATGGTCTTATTCCACAAGCATGGTTCCGGTTATTTTGCCGCAATCCATTGTTGAGCATATTCATCACCATCTTCAGGAAACAACATGCCCGAGAACGTGCAGGAACAGGCAGCCCAATTAAAGAACGCCATTGCGACCCTTGAATCACAGCGGGAGATTCTGGGTGAGGCGGTGGTTGAAGCTTCCCTATCAGCTTTACGCAAACAGCTCGCCGAACTTGGGGTTGAGGCGGAGGCAACAGACAGACATAAGAAACTTGTCAGCCTGGTATTTGTCGATATTGTGGATTCGACAAAAATCGGTCAGCACCTGGAACCGGAAGAAATCCTCGAAATCATGGATGGTGGCTTGCAGCGCCTTGCCATCCCGATCGAACAGTTTGGCGGTAGGGTAACCCGCTTCATGGGGGATGGCTTCAAAGCTGTGTTCGGAGAGCCCGTGGCGCAAGAAAATGATGCCGAGATGGCTGTTCGGGGTGGGCTGGCGATCATAGAAGATGCCCAGGCTTACGCTGCCGAGCTGCAGGAAAAGTGGAATATACCTGGGTTTGATGTGCGCGTGGGGGTCAGCACTGGCATGGTTGCCGTCGGCGGGTTCACCGAATCAGATGACACGATGATGGGGTTAACCGTCAACTTAGGGGCACGCCTGGAAAGCGCAGCCCCACCTGGGGGTCTGTTGATCTCGCATACCACTTACCAGCACGTGCGCGGCATATTTGAGATTGAATCACTGCCGCCGGTGGTCGCCAAGGGATTCCCTGAGCCCATACAGGGTTATCTGGTCAAGGGATCTAAGCCCCGCGCATTTCGAACCAAAACGCGCGGGGTGGAAGGTGTAACCACCCGCATGATCGGCCGAGAGACAGAACTTAAACGCCTCCAAGACGCTTATTACACCACCGCAGAAGACAAAGAGTGCCAGATCATTACCGCGATTGGTGAAGCTGGTGTCGGTAAATCTCGATTACTGAAAGAGTTTGAAACTGGGTTGGATAACCAATCCGAGACAGTTTACTTGATGAAGGGACGCAGCAGCCCGGAAATTCAAGAATCTCCTTATTCCCTGTTGCGGGATATG
>JAUWLJ010000095.1 GCA_030613705.1 Chloroflexota bacterium | reverse complement strand
TACAACCCTGCAGCTGCCAGCGGCAGCTGGGAACCCAGTCGATTGTCCTCAAGACAAGAATTGCGCAAACCGCTGCCCCTTTTCCGCAAATTAGACGATGATATTGTCGCATCTGAGCGATCCCGTCTAGGTCAGCTCGATACAAGCCAGGATTAACAAATGAAAACTTTACTCATTCTTCGCCATGCCAAATCCAGCTGGAGCAATCCCGGATTAGCGGATATCGACCGGCCGCTCAACAAACGCGGTAAGCGGGATGCTCCGCGCATGGGCGCCCTGCTGCTAGAGCAAGAACTGGTTCCAGACATCATCCTATGTTCCCCCACTGTACGCGCCAAAAAGACTGCCAAAGCCGTTTCCGAAGGGAGTGGATATGAGGATGAGATCGAAATTCACCCTGATTTTTATCCCGGCGATCCTGATACTTTCATCGAAACTCTTTATTCACTCCCAGATCAGATCGATACAGTTATGATCGTGGCTCATAATCCTGGCTTGGAGGAGTTTTTGTACGTCTTGACTGGAGAATCAGCTCGCATGCCCACCTCGGCTTTAGCTCAGCTTTCGCTGCCGATCGATAAGTGGTTTGAGCTGGATGATGATTCAGGGGGAAAACTAATTAATTTATGGCGAGTAAAAGAATTAACCTGATCTATTCAGGATTGCGAGACCTTCAATATCGCTTCTTTAGCGCAGTGCCGAACAAGATTAATGCTGTGCCAGTGATCGCCAACCCAAATACAGCATATAGAAGGTAGGCATAACCACGCTGTTCATCCTGCGCGGATTGCGCGATTTCTGGATTTGCGTTCAGTGTTAGGTCGGCTTGCGCCGGGGCGCTCATCGCCACAGGGATGGGGGTTGGCGTTCTCGTCGCCGGATTCTCGGTTGATGTCGCACTGAGAGTTGCGGTGGCCAATTCAGTCTCTTGAGCGGTTTCCGATACAGTTAATTCTTGTGGACTTTCAGGTGTTTGACTGGCTTTGATCAGCAGTTTATCCCCTGGATAAATGATCGCCTCTTGTGAAAGCCCATTCAGCGCCAGTAAGTCATTTAAACTAACTTCATATGCATTGGAAATATTTTCGAGAAACTGACCATACTGCACGACATGAATAATCGACCCATTAGCTCCTGGAGTGGCGATTGATATCGGTTGAATGGGAATGACGGTCGGAGCTGGTGTCCCGCCCCCGCTGCTCGGGGGTGAGCTTTCTCCAGGATCGATCCCGCTACCTGGCGAACCAGCGATATACCCCACAACGATTGTATAGTATACCCAATCCCCCGCATAACCCACCCCAGCCCCAATATATGTGTAACGAGAAGATACCATCGTCTCCAGGTGAATCGCATCCTGCCACATCTCATTGACCGTTTTGCTGGTGCTCAGGTTGATGCCGGTGGCAACATTTTCAGATACGAACACCTGGGCTCCTCCACCAAATCCCGCAGCAATAGCGCGATCGTGCGGGCGCGACCCTCCTGGTCCCGTGTGTGTCCAGGTTCCAATTTGAGCCTGATAATCGCTGTGCCCTTGAGCTGCTGCCATGAGCGAATTGTTAATTTCATAAGGAGGTAATCCGTATGCAGCCCGTAAACCATTGACCTCAGCGATCAATTGCCATGCATCACCAGCCTGCGCATGGGTCCGGGTTGGTTGGACCATCAGGGCAGGCAAGATAAAGCTGGCTACCAGGAGTAACGGAAAAAACTTTCGCATAACTCGATTAACGGAGATCAATTGTATCTCAATCTAAATCAATTCATCCAAGATTAGGGAAATCACATATTAAAAAATGACCGGATCATCCACATATGAGAATAAATCTTAGATCTATGGGCGAGTTAGCAGTGCATTCAATAATCTCAATTCCATCTCCCACGAAGTTACAGCTCGAGTCGATCAGTTAGATAGTCGATAACCACCTGCAATGCCATTTGGGCAGCCTGCTCTTTGACCTTTTGCCTGTCTCCAGAAAAGATGAACATTTTAGCATTTTCCATTTTCATGGTGCTCGATCCAATCCAGACTGTGCCCACCGGCTTCTCATCCGTTCCCCCAGCCGGACCTGCGATTCCGCTCACTGATAGCCCAATATCCGTCTTGAGAACCTCTCGCCCCCCTCTAGCCATTTCGATGACTGTCTCCTTACTCACAGCACCGTAGTTCTCCAGGGTGGCTGCAGAAACCCTCAATATTCCCATCTTGACTTCATTAGCATATGCAACGACCCCTCCGCGGAAATATAAAGACGATCCAGGCACATTGGTGATCAAATGACCGAGCAAACCTCCGGTGCAAGACTCAGCTACACCTAACCAGAGACCACTTCCACTTAATATTTGTCCAAGGTAGATCTCTCTGGGCTGGGCCATAAAAAAATTATACCGCTTCTCGAAAATTATTCCATCGTGTTAAAATAAGCCCACTTTATGGAAATTAGCGATCAACTTCAATCCATCCTCGACTCTGCGCCTACCAAATCCGGATGTTACTTGATGAAGGATGTGGATGGCAAGGTGATTTACATTGGCAAGGCGATTAATTTACGTAATCGCCTGCGTTCCTATTACCACGCCAGCGCCATGCAGAATCATAAAACACGTCAGATGGTGCGCCGCATCGCGGATATCGACTGGATCGTGGTCGGCTCCGAACTTGAAGCCTTGATCCTGGAGATGAATTTAATCAAAGAATACCGCCCGCACTTCAATGTGCGCCTTAAGGATGACAAAAGGTATCCATATATCAAAGTTCATTGGGCAAAACCTTTCCCGAAATTGACCGTCACCCGTCAAATGGTTAATGACGGATCGCGATACTTCGGTCCATACACCAGCGTTTGGGCGGTTCATCAGACCCTGGATGTCCTGCGGCGTATCTTCCCCTACCTGACTTGCGACCGCGAAATAACTGGGGAGGATAAACGGGCGTGTTTGTATTATGATATTAAGCTCTGCACAGCTCCCTGTATTGGGGTGATCAATCAAGATGATTATCGCCAAGTGATCGATGATATATGTCAATTTCTTTCTGGACGTACTGAACCGATCCTCTCCCGGCTGCAAGAGGAGATGCGGGCGGCAGCCAACAAACTTCAATTCGAAAGGGCGGCTGCTCTGCGCGATCAGGTTAATGCAATTGAAAAGGTTGTCGAACGGCAGAAAATCGTCTCAACAGAGTACATTGACTCGGATGTGATTGCCATGGCTCGCTCTAACGGTGAAGCCTGTGTGCAGGTCTTCTTCATTCGCGGTGGGAAGCTGATTGGACGTGAATACTTCCTCCTGCAGGGAGCTGAAGGCTCAGCAGATGCAAATGTTATGTCTGGGTTTATTAAGCAGTTCTATGACCAGGCTTCCATGGTTCCCCCTCAAGTACTTTTACCCCACGAGATCGAAGAGGCACAGATCATCAAACAGTGGTTGAGCTCTCGCCGTCCCGGCGACTCCTTTGAGATTCTCATCCCTCGCGAAGGTCAGCAGCGTGAATTGATCCTGCTGGCAGCTGAGAACGCTGCGGATACTTTGAAAGCCCTACAAGCCCGCTGGCACGCAGAGAAACATCGCCAAACCAAGGCTTTGGCTGAGCTCCAATCCGCCTTAAAGTTATCTGCCCCACCAAACAGGATCGAGTGTTATGATATTTCCAACACTCAGGGTACTTTCGCGGTAGGCAGTATGGTGGTTTTCGAACAGGGAGTTCCCAGCAAGAAGTTTTACCGGCGTTTCAATATCCGCAGCGTAATGGGTCCAGATGATTTCGCCAGCATGGAAGAAGTCCTCTTACGGCGCTTCAATCGCTGGCAAGCTGCTCAAGAACTCATAGATAAACCAGGAGAAAAAGTTGACCAATCATTTTCACTGCTCCCGGATCTACTCATTGTCGATGGGGGAAAAGGGCAGCTCAGCCGGGCAGTCGCTGTATTGGAGAAGTTTAATTTGCTAGATCAAATCCCCGTAGCCGGTCTTGCCAAACAGAATGAAGAGCTCTTTGTGCCCGGGCAATTAAACCCGATCGTACTTCCAAAAGGTTCTCAAGGGCTTTTCCTCCTTCAGCGCGTACGAGACGAAGCGCACCGCTTCGCAATCACTGCACACCGCAAACAGCGCACAAAGACCGGCATAGCCTCCCGGCTGGATTCCATCGCCGGTGTCGGACCTGCTAAACGAAAAGCGCTGCTGGGAAAATTCGGCTCGATCAAAAACATCCTCAATGCCAGTATTGATGATCTCTCTTCGATCCCCGGGATTTCAGAGAGCCTTGCTCACTCGATCAAAACCCAACTTGAATAATTTATAAGGACAAAATCATGGCTAAAAAGAAGAAAAAGAAGAAAGAACTATCCTCATATGAAAAAAGACGCCTGCGCACCCGACAGATTATCTTTATCGTAATCGGAATTCTTCTCATCCTCTCCATGCTGATCTCTCTGGTTGGTAATGTTTTCTAAAAGAAAATCAAATTTTTGATTCACGAATCATAATTTCTGTTGGATAAACCGAGCAAATATCTATATACGCAAGGGATAATATCCAGCAACTGGTTGTCTCAAGAAACCGTGGTACTTGGGCGTACATTTATGATCTAGATTTCCTATTTCTTATCCTTCTTCACCTATACCTGTCCATTAAAACCCCCAAAAATACTATATAAGATAATTTGGGGTTAAATTCTCATTTGATTCTTTAGTAATAATTTGGTAAAATAACAGAAATGCAAGGTTCTGTTAATTTTTTGCTAATTCTTGCGGGGGTGACCACATTCCCTCGACAATAAAACCTGATTTAGCAAAAATGAACCCACTCCACGCGATCAGCCTAGTATCACAGGCAGAAATCTAAAATCAATCAAACCCAATTATAACCACAAGAGGTTCACCTAAAAGGAAGGGTACCATGCGACCATATAAATCCATCATTATCGCTTTTGCTCTGATATTCGTGTTTGCGTTCATCTTATCGACCAGTGTGAGCACGAAAGCCCAATCTGTTTTCGCGGTTATTGACTTCGAAGGTATCCCCCCGGGAACCATCGTCGACAGCCTTTACTCAGGTTATGGGATTAGCGGAGATCCTATTGCTGGCTTCGTCTTCGTCAAGGCCTTAAATCCGGATTTAGGTGATGTAAATGCGGCTATGATTTTCGACGCCCGGTGCCCACCTGGCGTTGCAAGCGCCTGTTCAGGAAATGACGCGGATCTCTTCAATCCTTCATTTGGCAATACTCTCATCATCAGCGAAGACCTTGACACGACGGATCCTGACGACGGCGATGTCCTTGGATCGGTAATCAAATTTCAATATTCAGATCTCGGGGATGGCAGCGGCGCTTTCATCGAGAGCCTGGAAGTTCAGGATATTGAAGAGGATCAGGGCGAGCTGGAAGATGCAAAGATCACATTTTTCGAGGGTGGTCTTGGAGGGACACCAGTCGGTACGGTCGACATCCCCCATACTGGGAATGGCAATACAGCGCTCGTACCGGTTAATATGGCTGGTGTAGACGCGATGGAGGTAGATCTGGCTGGCTCTGGCACCATTAATAATATCCGCTTTTTCACTCAACCCACCGCAGTCGAACTGCTCTACTTCCGTGTCGAAAGACCTGCTGGTGGCGATGTTAACCTGAGCTGGGCAACTGCTGCCGAGATAGACAACCTTGGTTTCTACATTTATCGCGGTTCAACGCTGAATCTGGGCGATGCGGAACGAATTCATTTCGAACCAGCAGGAGGCGGGTCGGCAGGCCATACTTACAGCTACACCGACTCACCAGGAGCGGGAACATGGTTTTACTTCCTTTCTGATATCGATACCCATGGTGTTGAAACATTCCATCTGCCATCTCTGCAGAGAGCCATGTTCAGATACACGTACCTGCCTCTCTCAATCGGCAAATAATCAAATTGGTCCGCCGTCTACCACTTCTGCTAATATTCATGGCTTCCATGATCGGCCCGCAAGCCTCCCTCGCTTCTCCAAGGGAACTGCCCGATTCCAATCCGCGGGTCAGTCCTGCACCCGGCGGGTTGATCGTAGAATGGTCCGCACCGCCACCAAAGATCAGTGAGGGACCTGACGGGCGATCTATGGTAGACATACCTGGCTTTTCTAACCTGAACCAGCCTGGTGCACCGCGAGTGCCCTTTGCCTCTGTCCTGGTTGCATTGCCTCCCGGAGCTAACCCTACTGTTGAGATCATGGCTTCTTCCGAGACCACACAGCCTCTTAAAACGCCCATGGTCCTGGGTGAACAACCAGGAGGTGTGCAGCTCGACTCGCAGGGACAGGTCCTGGGTGGTGCATTCATCCCCGCAATACAAGAAAAGGTTTGGACTCTCAAACCGGTGGTGCTGGAACGCTTGGGAATCATGCGCGGCGTCCATCTTGCCCGGTTGTCCTTCTACCCCGCCCTCCCTGAAGGGGGTACACTGCGCCTGACCTCTTACCTCAAGGTGCAGGTAAGTTACAATACGCCTCTCCAATTGACCTTACCCGCGACCAGGTCTGCAGATCCGCTGTTGGACATTCTGGAATCTGCGGTGATCAATCCGGAGCACCTGCAGGTCGCCTCCCCTGACTCGTCTGCGTACTCAGACCTGCAGCTCGCCAAGACACCGACTGTCGCCATCGAAGTCTCAGAAACTGGCCTGACGTCGATAACCTATGAGCAATTAGAAGTGTTTGGATTTAACTTCTCTTCGGGAAGTTATCCAACTCTCACCCGAGATGGGAAGACAATTGCTTCTATTCTGCACGGGGGAAACCAAGATGCGGTGTTTGAGCCCGGTGAAGAACTACTCTTTTTCGCTGATCCCCGCTTCAGCCGCTGGACATCTTCAGATATCTATCTTCTCTCAAATGAGGACACCGATGGCCGGCGGATGGAATCTCGGCCTGCTGATGCGGGTATTAGCGCGGGTATTCCCTGGGTTGAGTCGCTCTTCGAAGAAAACAAAATCTACACCCCCGAATGCTACTGCGCACCCATCCCGCCAGGCAGAGACGGGGACCGCTGGGTCTGGGAAAATTTCCTATATACTGAACCATTACCAGGCGAAGATCCAATTCCAATATCTAAAGATTTTTCGTTCCATCTAACGGGTATAGATTTTTCACAAGATCCAACATTAACAATATGGCTAATCGGACAGACCGATCTGTATCCTTCCCCAGATCACAAAATCGATATCGCTGTCAATGGGCAGTACATTGAATCAAGAAAGTGGGATGGCAAAAAAACATATCAGGCAGAATTTACATTCTCAGCAAGCAAATTGAATGAAGGGGTAAATACTCTCACAATTACCCTTCCTGGTATGGATGGTATTCCTCTGGATGGCATCTGGTTGGATGCATTCTCGGTCCGTCATGCGCGGACAACCAGCATTACCGCGGATGAATCTCTGCTCTTCTCCGGTGGTAACTCACGCAAAAAATACACATTCAGCGTCCCTTCGGATACCAGTTTTTCAGCCTACGATGTCACCAATCCAGATCAACCAGTGATATTGACTGGAATTCCTGCTGGAGCCACTTCAATAACAATTTCAGACCCCTTAAAATTCAATAG
>JAUWLJ010000212.1 GCA_030613705.1 Chloroflexota bacterium | reverse complement strand
CTGCTGCCTATGACCGCCAGGCTCAAGAATTGGCCACCATGTTCGCCAACAACTTTACTCAATTTGCAGATCATGTCTCTGAGGCCATCAGGACATCCGGACCAGTAATCGGGTAAAGCCAATTTCCCGCCTCGGGTATGCTTATGAGGCACGGACGATCAGCAGAGGCCCTCAATCTAAGGTCAATCATGTCTCAAAATGAACGCAGTAATATCGCAGTCTTGACCAGTGGTGGAGATGCACCGGGTATGAATGCAGCCGTCAGAGCAGTTGTCAGGACTGCCTTGACTCGGGGGGTTGACGTATATGCCATCATGGATGGTTACCGTGGCATGGTAGAGGGTGGGGATAATATCCGTAAAATGGGTTGGGAGTCTGTTGGAGGTATCCTGCAATTGGGGGGCACTGTTATCGGCACTGCCCGTTGTGATGAGTTTCGCACCCGGGAGGGACGCCAGAAGGCAGCCTACAACCTGATCCAAAATGATATCGATCGATTGGTGGTGATCGGTGGTGATGGCAGCTTGACTGGGGCAAACATTTTTCGCCAGGAATGGCCTGATTTATTGTCGGAATTGGTAGATCAGGAGTTAATCAACCGGGAAGCCGTCCGGTCCCATCCCAATCTGTTCATTGTAGGTCTGGTCGGTTCAATCGATAACGATATGTTTGGCACTGATATGACCATTGGCGCGGATACCGCTCTGCACCGCATCACGGAGGCCATCGACGCCCTTTCCAGCACAGCCGCCAGCCACAACCGCACTTTTATCGTGGAAGTCATGGGTCGTCATTGTGGATACCTCGCCCTGATGGCTGGCATCGCCACCGGCGCTGATTGGGTGCTGATCCCGGAAGATCCCCCTCAAAAGGGAGACTGGGAAGATGAAATGTGCCGGTCATTGAAATCTGGCAGAGATGTCGGTCGCCAGCACAGCATTGTCGTCATCGCTGAAGGCGCTCGCGACCGCTTTGGAAAACCCATTACCAGCGAATACACAAAACAAGTTTTAGAAGAACGATTGGGCGAAGAAGTGCGCATCACGATCCTGGGACATGTGCAGCGCGGGGGAGCTCCGAGCGCATTCGATCGCTATCTTGGCACTGTGCAGGGCTATACAGCAGTTGCGGAGCTGCTGAAATCTAAACCAGATCAAGAACCGCAATTGGTTGGCATTCGCCAACATGGGGTAGTGCGCTCCTCTCTGGTGGAATGTGTCGCTCAAACGCAAGAGGTAGCCAGAGTCATTCAAGCCCAGGATTATGAAACCGCCCTTCGGATGCGCGGCGGCAGCTTCGCGGAATCTTATCGCATTTTTCGCACCATTTTGCGCTCTCACCCCAATCCCCCAAAAACCGGCGAACGGCGTTTACGGTTAGCCATCATGCATGCCGGTGGCCTTTCTCCAGGAATGAATACCGCAGTTCGTGCTGCTGTCAGGCTAGGCATGGACAAAGGACATACCCTGCTCGCTGTTCGGCGCGGCTTTCACGGTCTAATTGATGGAGACATCAGCGAATTGGGCTGGATGAGCGTCAGCGGTTGGGTTTCAAGAGGTGGGGCCGGGCTTGGCACCAGCCGTCATATTCCTGCAGGTGGTGATTTTTACTCCATAGCCAAGAACTTGGAAACCCACCAGGTCGATGGCTTGTTAATCATCGGCGGTTGGGTTGGGTATCAGGGCGCCTACCAGCTTTTCAACCGGCGAAACGATTACCCGTCATTTAATATCCCCATCGTCTGTTTGCCCGCTACTATCGATAACAATTTGCCAGGCAGCGAGTTAAGCATCGGCGCCGACACCGCGCTGAATAATATCGTCACCAATGTGGACAAGATCAAGCAGTCCGCGGTTGCATCTCGTCGCTGTTTTGTGGTGGAGGTAATGGGACGTGATTGTGGATATCTGGCTCTCTTAAGCGGGTTGGCGACGGGCGCTGAGAAAGCATATTTACCAGAAGAAGAGATTACTCTCGCCGAACTCCAGCGTGATGTTGCCGACCTGATTGTCGGATTTAGAAGCGGTAAGCGCCTAGGACTGATGATCCGCAACGAAAAAGCAGGTGGGCTATATGACACCACCTTCATGTCCACTCTTTTCAAACAAGAGGGGAGCGGCCTCTTTGATGTCCGGCAGGCAATTCTCGGGCATATCCAACAGGGTGGCAGCCCTTCTCCATTCGATCGTATCCAGGCTACCCGGCTGGCATCCCAGAGCATCGAGTTTTTGCTCTCCGAGGTCGACAAACCTGTCCCTGCTGCTGCCGCGATAGGCCTTAAAAGTAGCGAAATCCAATTTACCAGCATTTACGATTTCCCGCGCCTGATCGAACCTGGTTTCCAGAGAGCAAAGGAGCAATGGTGGTTGAAGCTGCGCCAGGTCGCTGCAACGATGGATCATACCTCTAGGGCAGAATAATCGAGGCATAAATATACAGTTTTCTTTTCCCGAGGGGGAGAGTTAATCTAATATTCGGATTTAATTCAATCGATCACCAGGTTTTTAAGCTGAATCGCGGCGGGAGAGATCCCACACCAGCCCACGCTGAGGAGCGAAGAGGAAGGCTAGCAGGAAGAGAAGCGTGGCGGTCAACACAATCGCTGCACCTGAAGCCACGTTGAGATGGTAGCTGGCGAAAAATCCGATCAGGCTGGAAAATCCCCCAATTAACCCCGCTAGTGCCATCATGATTGGTAAACGGCGGACTAGCAAAAATGCTGTAGCTGCTGGCGTCACCAGCATGGCTGCCACCAACCCAACCCCTACGGTCTGCATGGAGATCACAATGGTTAGGGCCAGAAGGACCAGGAGCAGATTGTTGAAGAACCCTACCCGCATCCGTAAGGTTGTTGCCAGCACCGGGTCAAAAGAGATCACCAGAAATGGTCTGTAAAACACCAGAATGGAGATCAGAATTACTGCCCCCAGTCCCGCAGTCAGCCACAAGTCGAGACTGCTTACCCCCAGCACATTGCCAAATAGAATATGGCTGAGATCGACAGCATAAGTGCGGATGCTGCTGATTAGTACCACACCTATGGAGAGCGCAGCCGCAAAGAGCACTCCAATGGCAGTATCCTCTTTAATCGCCCCCCGGCGAGAAAAGAGACCCACCCCCAGTGCAACCACCAAGGCAGCAGCCAGCGCGCCCAGGGTCAGATTTCTGCCAAGTAGATAGGCAATCGCCACACCAGGTAGAACTGCATGCGCCATTGCATCTCCTAAAAACGCCATTGAGCGCAGCACTATGTAACACCCGATGACCGAGCACAGCACGCCCACCATCAAGGCGGCCAGCAAGCCGCGCTGGATAAAAGCATAAGTCAGGGGGGTCAATAACCCATCTATAATTTCTACCATTACCTAATTTCATCTTCGGGTGGGCAGCACTGGTCGACGACTGCCACGCCATCCAGGAACAAGACCTGGCTTCCGAACGCCTGGCTGAGATTTGGTGCCGTGAACACTTCTTCTGGAGGGCCATAGGCGATCATGTGTTTATTGAGCAGCAAAACCTGCTCAAAGCGCTCAGATGCCAGAGTCAGGTCATGGGTTGAGACCATGGCAGTTACCTGCTGAGTTTGCAGGTGTTCCAGAAGTTCCAGGGTGGCTTCCTGGGTAGTGAAATCCACCCCGGTGAAAGGTTCATCCATCAATAAAATATGCGGTTCCTGAGCCAGGGCGCGGGCCAGGAAAGCTCGCTGCTGTTGCCCACCTGAGAGCTCCCCGATTGGCCGGCTTGCCAGATCAGCAATGCCTAATTGCTCAAGAGAGTTTGCCACAACCTCCCGGTCAGCCTTACTGGGTCGCCTCAGCCAGCCCTGCCGTCCGAAGCGTCCCATCATAACCACATCCTGCACCGTGACCGGAAAACGCCAGTCAACTTCTTCACGCTGCTGAACGTATGCCACGCAATCCTGGTGGTGGCCCAGCGGCTGCCCGTGAATTTGAATCTGACCCGTTTTCAACTGCACCAGTCCAACCAGAGCTTTGAACAGCGTTGTTTTACCGGCCGCATTTGGACCGACAACTGCCAAATGCGCCCCATGAGCGACCTGGAAAGTTAAATCATCCAATGCCAGCTGCCCGTTATAACTTACTCGCACATTCTCTATTTCCAAACGCGCCGGCTCATTCGGTAAGGTTTGGGGGCCTGCTGCTGAAACATTGCTGCTGTTCATCCGCTTATTAAATCCATATACTGATATTAACTGTTCCATTCAGAGTACATATATCCAATCTATTTGAGCGCTTCAACAATTGCCAGCGTATTGTACTTCATCATATCAATGTAGCCACCTGGTGGAGAAACGGAATGGGTAAGGAGATCTTTGATCACCTTCACCCCTGCCTCCCGAGCCACCTGTTCTGCCAGCTCTGGATTCGTTCCCGACTCCAAAAATATGGCCGCGGTGCTGGTTGCCTTGATCGCTTCGATCAACTCAACCAGCTGTTGAGCCGAGGGAGAGGAGCCTGTGCTGACATTGGGAATGATCGTGCCGATGATTGTGAATCCATAACGGTCAGCGAAGTAGCCAAAACTCTCGTGGTTGGTGACCAGCATTCGCCGTTCTGAGGGAATTTGCTCGACTTGACCTGCGATCCAAGAATCCAATTCCTCTAACTGAAGGATATAATCTGCGGTGTTTGGATGTAAACTGCCTCCCCGGCTGGGTCAACTTTGATGTATCCATCGCGAATCTCTTCTGCGTAGTGGATCACATAATTTGGGTCCAACCAGAAGTGCGGATCCCCCGGACGAGACAGGTTCCCTGAAAGACCTTCGCTTGCTTCGATCACCAGGCGCTCCCCACCTGCATTGT
>JAUWLJ010000215.1 GCA_030613705.1 Chloroflexota bacterium | reverse complement strand
TTAACGGTATATTGAACTTTAACTGATTTCATATTCTCACCTCAATTCTAAGTCGATAAATTTAGTCTTATTTCAATATTCAATCATCTCCGAAATGGAAATGCGGAACGTCTCCTATCAAAGTTATTCTCACTTTTATTTTAACTGCCCATAGTAATAAACATCCACGTTTGTCATTGCGAGGAGCGTTTTTTGCGACGAAGCAATCTCCATAAGGGCGTTTTCGCTAATAGCCAGGAGACTGCTTTGGGCACTTTGTGCCCTTCGCAGTGACAAGGCTGAGTAGCTACCTTTTATCGATAGAAGCGATATCCGTGATGTTCCCATCTCCCAGCACAAGGAGAGGGGTTGGCCTGCACCTTGCGAAAGTGCATCCCGTGCGAAGCTTAGGGACGAGGTAGGTGAGGGTATCTAAGGTGCGCTGCTCATATCAGATAATATGTAATTAATGCCTATTATCCGATATAAAACGCGATTTGCCATTTAGCGTATTGAAGTTTCCAAATCCAGGGTGAAAGATGCTCAGTTTTAATATCCAATATCCAATACCAAATATCCCCTCCCACTTAAGCTTTACTTAATACAAATAATAGTCAGGCATAAAGACAAATCGACATGCTCCATGCTATCCTTGCTAACAATCCTATGGAAGGCAATATCTTCCTGAAAAATAGATTCAAATCGTAGAGGAGCCGAATCAATGACAATTTCAAGTGTACGTGAATTGAACATGCGGGTAAAGGAAGAGGCGATCTTCCTGCAGGATTTGCTGGCTGAGATCAACAAGGTGATGGTCGGCCAGGAAGCCCTGGTTGAGCGGGTGCTGATCGCCTTATTGGCGGATGGGCACATCTTGCTGGAAGGCGTCCCTGGTCTTGCCAAAACCTTGTTGATCAAGACCATGGCCCAGGCCATTCGCGCCGAATTTTCGCGCATCCAGTTCACCCCCGACCTGCTGCCTGCTGATCTGATCGGTACGCAGATCTACAACCCCCGCACGACAGATTTCAGTGTCCACCAGGGGCCCATCTTTGCCAACCTGATCCTGGCAGATGAGATCAACCGTGCACCCGCCAAGGTGCAGAGTGCCTTGCTGGAAGCGATGCAGGAACGCCAGGTCACCATTGGCAATATGACATACCCCATGGAAGATTTATTCATGGTCCTGGCCACCCAAAACCCCATTGAACAGGAAGGTACTTACCCCTTACCAGAAGCACAGGTCGATCGCTTTATGCTGAAGGTCAAGGTGGATTATCCATCCCGCGCTGAAGAACGATTGATCGTTGACCGTATGACTGGCGCAGCACTGCCAAACGTCAATCCAGTAGTGTCCCCTGCCGATATATTGCGTGCCCGAGAGATGGTGCACCAGATCTATGTCGATGACAAGATCAAAGAATATGTGCTCGACCTGGTACTAACCACCCGCCAGCCGGGAAATAATGGTCTCAGCGATCTGAACGCATTAATCAATTACGGTGCTTCTCCACGCGCCAGCATCTACATGATTACAGCCGCTCGGGCGCATGCTTTCCTGCAGGGTCGTGGTTTCGTCACCCCTGAGGACATCAAGCAAATTGCCCCCGATGTGCTCCGGCACCGGGTGATCGTCACCTATGAGGCAGAAGCTGAAAATATCTCCTCTGACCATATCGTTAGCCGCATTCTAAACCACACCGACGTACCCTGACAGGTGCTCAGCATATAGGCTTAATAATCAGCAGTCTCTGTAGTTTGATTGCTGATTATTGAACCTTATGGAAAGCGAACAAAGCACAATGTTATCAACAGAACTGATCAAGAAAATCCGCCGGATCGAAATTCGCACCCGCCGCCTGGTTAATGATAGCTATGCCGGAGAGTACCATTCGATCTTCAAGGGGCGGGGAATGGAATTCGACGAAGTTCGCCCTTACCAGATTGGCGATGAAATTCGCAGTATCGACTGGAACGTCACCGCTCGCACAGGCGAACCTCACGTGAAACGCTATGTCGAAGAACGAGAGCTGACCATGATGTTGGTCGTCGATGCCAGCGCTTCGGAGAATTTTGGCTCGGTGAACCGCTTTAAACGGGAACTGGCCGCTGAATTGGCCGCGGTCCTCTCCTTCGCCGCCACCACCAACAACGATAAAGTGGGCTTGCTTATTTTCACTGACCGCATCGAGCTTTTCATCCCCCCGCGCAAAGGGCGCCAGCATGTGCTGCGCCTGATCCGTGAACTTCTGGCTTTTGAACCCAAAAGCAGGGGTACGGACATCAAGCTGGCCTTGGATACCGTGAACCAGATCCTCAAGCGGCGCAGCATCATCTTCCTGGTCTCAGATTTTCTGGTACCCGCCGACAGCTACCAACGAGAACTGACCGTGACCAATAAAAGGCACGATGTGATTTCAGTTGATCTCCATGATCCATTGGAAATGTCTTTTAAGGATGTCGGCTTGCTGGCCCTGCAAGACCCCGAAACGGATGAAATGGTTTGGGTGGATACAAGCAATCCAAATTGGGTGAACTCTTACCAATTGCGCACCCAATTGCTGGAAGCCGATAAGGCACGCATCTTCAAACAGTCAAGTGTCGATCACATTAAGATTGCCACAAACGAAGACTATACAGCTTCCCTGACAAGCTTTTTTCAAGAACGAGCGCGCCGCATCCGGCGGTAACTTTACTTGGTTCCAAATCAATAATCGATTTTAGGAAGAATGATGAAAAAAATCCGCATATTTATGCCCTTGTTGATCATCGCAGTCCTTGCTCTGGCAGCGCCTGGGTTTGCATCAGCCGCATCGCAGGTAACAGCTGCATTATCAACAGATACGGGTGAATTCACTGTGGGTGATCCAGTCATGCTCAAGCTAAGTGTGACCCACCCACCTGGCTACCAGGTTATCCTGCCCCAACTGGGTGCCAATTGGGGAGATTTTCTCGTCCACTCCCAATCCGCGGGCACCACGGTCAGCAATCCCGATGGCAGCGAAACAACCAGTCAAGTGATCGATGCCAGATTGTTTTCCCCGGGCAGCTTCACCACCCCACCTTTAACTATTACCGTGAGCGATGGTTCTGGTCAATTGAGCGAAATCACAGCTAAGCCCTTATCTGTGACTATCGCCACCGTACTTGTGGAAGGGGATACAGAGCTGCGCGACATTAAACCCCAGGCAGCTTTACCCTTTGTGAATTATCTTCCCTGGGTGATTGGAGTGGGTGTGCTGGCCTTGGGATCGATTGGGGCATTCTTTTTCTACCGCCGCCGTCGGGCGCATCTCGCTCTGGCATCAGCCGACAATCGTCTACCACATGAAGTCGCGCTCGATGAATTAGACCGGGTTGAGACATTAGATTTACCGAAGTCTGGGCGTTTTAAAGAGCACTATACCCTGGTTTCTGACTGCCTCCGTATTTACATGGAAAACACCTATCACTTTCCCGTATTAGAGCGGACAACCGGTGAGATCAAAGCCAACCTGAAACGCACACCTGTCTCAAATGAAGTGGCAAATGAATTTATTACCTTGCTGGATGAAAGTGACCTGGTGAAATTTTCCAAGTTCAGGCCAGATGTGGAAAGTGCTCAACAACTACTGCAGCAAGGGCGTTTGATTGTTGAGAAAACAAAACCGGTGGAACTTGAATCCGATGGCGATGACCAGCAACCTATCAACCGCATTCCACCAGCTCCTGTATTCGGTGAGAACGGAAGAAATAACCAGGCTGAGGTGACCTCATGAATTTTCAATTTGCTGCACCCTGGCTGCTAATCTTGATCATAATCATTCCATTACTAGCGGCGCGTTATTTCCTGCTCAGGAAAGGTTCTCTGCCAGCCACGATCACATATACCAAAACCAGCCTGATGCGTGGATTGCCAACCTCATGGCGAATTAGGCTGCGACCGCTGGGGTTTGTTCTACGCTTGGTTTCAATGACCCTGATGATTCTGGCTCTAGCCCGCCCACAATTCGTTCAGGGACGAGAGACGATCAGCGGGGAAGGGGTTGAAATCGCCCTCGCCTTAGATATTTCCGGGAGCATGGCTTCTTTAGATTTCGAACCGAATAATCGTCTCGAAGCCGCAAAGGGGGTGATCGGCGATTTTGTTGCTGAAAGGCAGTACGACAAAATTGGATTGGTAGTCTTCGCTTCCGAAGCCTTCAGCCAGAGTCCTCTCACGCTGGATCACAATATGCTTAACCGTTCCCTGGACCAGGTTGAACTTGCCACTGACCTGGGGATAGAAGATGGTACCGCTATAGGGCTTGGCATCGCCAATGCTGCCAACATGCTGGCAAACAGCGACGCGGAAAGTAAGGTTGTCATTCTGCTGACCGATGGGGTGAATAATTCAGGTCAAATAGACCCTCTTTCAGCTGCAGAGGCTGCCAAAGCGTTGGGAATAAAAGTTTACACCATCGGTGCGGCTCGTCCCGGCCAGGTGCCAGTTCCAGTCAACGGCGGCTCGCAAATCGTGTACCAGGAAAGCGCTATCGATGAAGGTACCTTAATGCAGGTGGCGGATATCACCGGAGGCATGTACTTCAGAGCAGAAGACACCTCCGGGCTGCGAGAGATTTACGATGAAATCAACACCATGGAGAAATCTCAGGTTGAAATCCAAGTTTTCAACCAGTACACCGAGCTGGCTGCCTTATTCCTGGTGCCGGCCTTGATCATCTTCCTGGTGGAGATCCTCTTGAGAAAAACAATATTTAGGATAAATCCTTAGAGTTTTATAGACGTGGGTGAGGCGTTTGAGTGAAAGAAATTTTAATCACTCCCCACCGATGGAAGGTAA
>JAUWLJ010000135.1 GCA_030613705.1 Chloroflexota bacterium | reverse complement strand
TGAGCAAGGAGACTTAATTCACCTCGGCCGCGTTGGTTTTCGTTTCATCATGCGAGATCCACACCGGGTTCGCAAGCCAGTGGAGAGCCGGGAGGATTCAATACGATGATCCCAGCGAATAGCGCACATCTACCTGTATTTGCCGCCACAGATCCTGGGAAAGGTGGGAAAAACAACGAGGATAATTACGCGGTTTCTGCATATACCTTGAGCGAATCAGATCCAACGCCCTCCATTTTTGCAATTGTTGCTGATGGGGTTGGAGGTCATCAGGCAGGAGAGGTTGCCTCATCTTTGGCTGTTGATATGATCAGCCATATTATCACCGAAAGCGACGCCAACCAACCTTTGGCTTCCCTTGAAGAGGCATTCTCCCAGGCAAATCAGGCGATTTATTCTCAAACAACCATCAATCCTGCAAATGCAGGCATGAGTACTACGGCAGCTTGCGTCTGGTTGATCGGCTATCGTCTTTACCTTGCCTCTGTGGGAGATTCTCGAATCTATCTCAGGCGAGGCAATAGTTTCATTCAATTGACCGTTGACCATACCTGGGTGCAGGAGGCGATCGATTCGGGGGTATTGACTCCAGAACAGGCTCGCTCACACCCGAATGCTCATCTAATCCGTCGATATCTGGGTGCCAAACAACCAGCTATTCCAGATTTCAGATTACATCTTCGACCCGGAGAAAGTGATCAGCAAGCGGTGGAAAACCAAGGGATGCACCTGGAACCTGGTGATTATCTACTGCTGTGTAGTGATGGTCTCACCAATCTCGTTTCCGATGATGAGATCAATGCTGTTCTTGGAAATCAACCCCTCCAAATAGCCCTTGATGGGTTAATCGAGTTGGCAAACAAACGGGGTGGTCATGACAACATCACCATTATTGGCATCCAGATGCCAGAAGAGAAAGTGATAACGAGCGTTCCAAAAACCAGAAATCGTTTGGTGATCGCACTGGTTTTAATTGCGTTTTTAGCGGTTGCTTTGATGGGTGGGGGGATATATCGGATGTACTTCTGGGAAGGGCAGTCACCAACTGCGACCTTCCAATCAGGGAGCACAACGGAGTTTAGTTCGCCAACAATCTCTCAGACGGACGTACCCGCAACTCAGTCCCCGCAAACCCCACAACGGACACCAGAAGCAAGTCCTTCCCCGGGCTCCTCAGTGATTCCCACCTCCGCAACTTCTATCCCTGCAACATACACACCTTGGCCAACCTCCACGACTGGACCGTAGCTCCAACTTGATCCCGCTGACTGCTGGGCATCGAGTGGCAGTTAAACCCCATTATCCTGTGATAATGACATATTCCTGTTTAAACTGGAATGGTTTTTGATTTATGGAATTAAGGCAAGGGGGCGTAATACACCTGGTTCCCGATAGCCAGGAAAACCGTGTGATTGCTGCGATTGACCGTAAAGGCTGTCGCTGGTCCTTCTGGCAGGTTTTCGTGTGAACGGAACTGACGGTCTAGGGTCAGGCGGAGGCTGAATCGATAGATAGCTTGTGAGTTTGGATCGAGCAAGTAAATAGTTGGTTCGGGAGGTGGAGAGAATTGAATTTGAGAGAAGAAGGTATCCTCAATGAATGGACCACTCTGGCGACCCGGACGAGGATCAGTATAAATCTCTGGGTTTTTGCAGCGGGTGGGCGAGGTTGCCAAGGCACTATAAACACATGTGGTCAAGGGACCGCCCTCATGAAGTAGATAGAGGTCGTTTTGATTAACTTCAATGTCAATAACATCTTGCATGGGGGGGATTTGCTGATCGAAGAATAACCTGGGCGCTTGGGAGATGTCCAGACCCCGATATATCCACACCGCATTGGTTTGGGGATCGAGGACATAGAGGTCTTTGCCATCGATGGTTATACCTCGCGGGGTACCCCAATTAATATCAGGTGGTTCCATAAGCGAAGCCAGAGGTGTAGCTCCGGGAATGCAGCGTAACAGGTTTCCATTGCCATCTATCCCCATGATCGCAGCTTGGAGATCATTTCCAAGTGGCATCGGGGCAATATCGATAATGGCTCCGACTATAAATCCGCCATAGGGACCTGGTCCACATTGGAAGGTTGTATCAATGCGGTATCCTTCATTGGTCAGGATAGCTCGCTCAACTACGCCATCGGTCGCATTGAGCATATATAAGCTATCATCCCTTGCTACTAGGCGTGTGATTTGGGCGGTCTCTTCCAGCTGGTCGACGATTGCAGGGCGGAAATCGAGGCGTTCGGTCGCATTGAAGTCATCCACTATTCCTTGAGCATGCATCCGCAGCTCCTGCGAATCCTCAGTGCTTTGGTAAAGCTCTGCGTTGTTCAGGTGCAGCAATGTAGTTTCCCAGGCTAATCTCTGCTCTTTGGGATCTGTCTTAGTCTCTGCCAGTTGTTCAGCCTCTTGAGCCGAAGAGAAGTGGATATTGTATTGAGCATCCCGACCACGTTGAAAATAAACCACCGCTGCCACCGCGACAATCGTCAAAGGTACGGCGATGGCTGTGAAAGCCATGGTTGATGGCGGAAGAGTGAAGATCCCCGAGTCTGGCAGGATCCCTCTTAGGAAGGCTGCCAGCCCGGCATATATCTTGAGGGCAGAATTCGTCAATGTACGGCCGATGGAAACAGAATCTGTCGATGTGGATGCTGTCTCTGGTGGTGATGATGGTGGAATGGAACTTTGATCCGAAACAGGACCTTGAGAGAGGGGTACAGCTGCCGCGATCGTGGATGAAACCTCAGTATCCGTAGAATCTGCAGGCTGGATTACTGGTTCCGGTTTTGGGGATTCTGTAGATGGTTCAGAAATTGGGGTGTCTCCAGGGACAGGTGTGATTGGAATAGGGATTGGTCGCGGTTGTCGAACAGGGCGTAATAGCCTGAGCTCCCCAGAACCAGTCTGGGCGTGTAATAAAAAGGCGTTCAGCTCAGCGCCTGCTCTCGAGAGCAATTTACGGCGCAGACCTTCGGGTCCTTGACCTTGAAGCTTAGCAAGCGACTCTGGGGTCCAATTCACTGGTGGTTGAATGGAAATTACAAATGCGTCGTTAGGTTGTAAATCCAGCTGTGAAAACCGCAAGTGAGTAGTGCGGCTTAACCCCAATCCATTTCCTGCTAAATGCAGGTCTTGGATATGTTCAACTTTAGAGGACGTTAACAGGTAGGCATGGGAGAGTCCGGACTGGGCGATCGACAAACGGCTGTCCCGAAGCACAATTTGTGAAAGATAGCCAACTGCCTGGCGTCCCGTACTGGAATTTCGGATATTGCGGTCAAGCAAGTATTGGTTGAGAGTTTCGGCTACTGCACGCAGAGCAGTGGTTACTGTACCGGCCGTTTTGTAATAGGATTTGGCCAGGTTAGCCAGTATCTGGTTGACTTGATCAGGGGGTAGGGGTGCATTTCCATCCAAAAATAGATGCAATGCCAACCGATCGCGATTGCGGAAACGCGCTGATTTTCTAGGTGGTGAGGCGATATATAATCCCAAAACACTGGGCTGTTCTTGCCCAGCAATTCGTTCCAACGGTAGAATGAGAAGGTCGATTGAATCTCCCATATTAATTCGCAATCATTGTAATCGTTAATTTAGTTAATAGGACAGACTTATTCACCAGGAGAGGGTGCAAGACGTATGCCGTTGAAGTTTATTACCTTTACCCACACTGGTTTTTTCTCCTTCACCGGGTCACAGACCTGGGCATACCCGAACCGCCTGTACGCACATTCTCAGGGTTATCTGTCCATATTCCCGGAATCTCAGTTCCGCATTTTGGGCAGGTCCCCTTTTCTGTCAAGTTATAGCTTTGAATCACATAGCTGTGGCGCTCGATTAAATGGGTGCCGCAATTGGGGCACAGAGTGTGTTCGTATTCCTTGGTTCGTCCTGGGATATTTCCGGCATAGACATAATTGAGACCAGCCTCCTGGCCGATCTCCGCTGCACGGATCAAGGTGGCAATTGAGGTGGGGGGCGGATCGGTCATCTTGTAGTCCGGGTGAAAAGCGGTTACATGCCAGGGGATATCTCGTGAGACTGAGGCGATGAAATGGCCTGTGTCAAGCAATTCCTCAGTCGAGTCATTGAATCCGGGGACGATGAGGGTGACTACTTCCACAAATAACCCGAGCTCCTTTGCCAGGCGAATTGTGTCAAGCACATTGTTTAGTACGCCACCCAACTTACGGTAATGGCGGTCCTGCATGGTTTTTAAGTCGATCTTATAACCTACCAGGTAAGGTTGTAGGTAGCGCAGGACCTCCGGTGTAGCATTCCCATTGGAGACATAAACACATTTAAGTCCTTCTTGTTGGGCAAGGCTGAAGATGCTCACTGCCCACTCAGAGGTGATCAGCGGTTCGTTATAGGAAGACGCCACCACCCTAGCTCCTGATCTCAGAGCATAAGAGACGATCTGCTCAGGGGAGATACGTTGGATATAGTTGACGGAGACATCCGAGGCGGGGTCGCGCAGGGTTTGTGAGGAAAGCCAATTCTGGCAATACGAGCAATGGAAATCACATCCCAACATGCCGAAAGTAAGAGCATCTTCTCCAGGCAGCACATGGAAAAAGGGTTTCTTCTCAATTGGATCGATCTGTAGAGCACCGACATACCCCCAGGGTACCTGAAGTTTTCCATTGTGATTGAAACGTACCTGGCAGATCCCGCGGCGACCTTCTCGAATCAGGCAGCGGTGACCGCAAGCGGTACATCTCACCGCATTATCGCTCATCGGTTCGTACAATTCCCCTTCTACGGTCAATTGATCGAGGGTTTGGGCTAGATTCGACATAACTTTTACTCCAGAAAACATTACCGCTAATAATACTTCCAAAATGAAGGTATTCTTAATATCCGGAACATAACTGGTTTCAACGCCCGGATCAATCCTCCATGAGTTAGCTCAATTATAATCTTACTATGATCAGTATTGCAATCCAGGCTGGCGGCGAGTCTCGCCGGATGGGACGGGACAAAGCTTTCCTGCCGTTTTTGGGAGAAACGCTTCTGGAACGAGTGATAAATCGGGTAGCTCCATTGGCTGATGAGTTATTGGTGACCACCAACCATCCGGAGAGATACCTGGATTTTGGGGTGCCTCTATTTCAAGACGTTTTGCCAGGAAGGGGTGCCTTGGGAGGCTTGTTGACTGCTCACAGTGTTGCTCAATTCCCCATCCTGATCGTGGTGGCTTGCGATATGCCTTTTGTAAACCCTGATATATTGATCGCAGCTTCTGATCGACTGCATTCGCAGAAAGCCGATGTTGTCATCCCGCAATTAAAGCAAGGTTATGAGCCATTTCACGCTGTATATCGCCGAGAGACCTGTTTGCCTGCGATTCAGAAGGCCTTGGACCTCGGTGAGCGGCGTTTAATTTCGTGGTTCCCTTCAGTTAATGTTGTCCCGCTTGTTGAGGAAGACCTGCTGCAATATGATCCCTCACAGGTTGCTTTCTGGAACGTGAACACGAAAGAAGACCTTAAACGCGCTGAAAAATTTGCCCGAGAAATTGATTTATAGGCATAGTTAGAGGTCTTCCAAGTTCATGTTTATATTAATAATAGTACCGGATTAAGATACCAGAAACTTTTAACGTACCAACATCACAGGACAGGGGGCAGTTGAAACGACCTTGTGGCTCTGGCTGCCGAGCAGCAAGCTTTTGATGCCTCCCTGACCGCGGGTACCCATGATGATCAAATTAATATTGTAGATATCAACTACATTCAGGATAGTTTCAGCGGGATCACCGCTCAGAATTTCTGGTTCACAATCCCCAGGGATTTCACCGATCTCCTTTGTCGCTTTATCTAATATCTCTTCCGCTTTTGCGGTTCGCTTGGCAATAGTCTGCGACAAGTTGGGTTCACCGAGATAGCTCGGCACCTTCTCATAAACTGTGACCACCCGCAGCTTTCCACCGGACAAACGGGCAAGATCGCCAGCCAGCTTAGCGGCCTTCGATGAATGATCCGAACCATCTACTGCCAGTAATATATTCTCGAACATAATCAGCCTCCTTTGTCAATGCGGTTATTATAATCGCACTCTTGATAATCCGGCCACAAAATTAATCAATGGGAAGGGATTTGGCTAATTTTGAGAAATAAGCCTCCTGCTGGATTGGTCAATTCTCGAGGTGTACCCTCCAAACAGAAATAGAAAGAATTATAAACTTTACCTGGTCGAAGG
>JAUWLJ010000057.1 GCA_030613705.1 Chloroflexota bacterium | reverse complement strand
CGCCGCAGGACTGGTCAAGGTCGGTGAGTTTCGGGCCATCGGGCAAATCAGGCGGGCAGAACTATCCTGGGCGCTGATCGCTTTCGTCGGCGTATTGCTGCTGGGCACGCTGGAGGGCATTCTGGTCGCGGTGATCGTATCCCTGCTGACACTGGTGTATGCAGCCAATCATCCCCCAGTTTATGCACTGGGGCGCAAACCGGGCGCAAATGCTTTTCGGCGTCTGGATGAGCATCCCAATGATGAAGTCTTACCCGGATTGCTCATGATGCGCACAGAAGGATTTATGAATTTTGCCAGCGCCCCGCGCACCGGCAAACGAATAGACGAATTAATCCACGAAACAAACCCGCAAGTCGTGATCCTGGAATGCAGCGCCATCCCGGATATTGAATACACGGCCCTCAAAAAGCTGGTCAATATGGGAAAAAAGCTGGAGCGGGCAGGTATCGAACTCTGGCTGGTTAGCCTCAATCCGGTTCCCCTGCAAATGATCCGGCGGTCGGCATTGGGAAAGCGCCTGGGCGATGAACGTATGTTTTTCAATCTGAACCTGGCGGTAAAGGCATTTATACGGCGATATGGCGACAAATCGGAATTCAACATTAGGGAGACAAAAAAGCCGCTCGGCGGATGAACCCGCCAGCCAAAAAGGTGGCAAATGGTTTATGACACTAACGAAGGAGATAAAATTATGCTAAAAGAGGAGCCGGTAAAATTAGCAATAGTTACGGCCGTTCTTATGCTGGCGGTGACGATATTTTTTAAGAATATAGTACACAAACCACAAGATGTACTGTCTTTGTCTTCAATCCCATTTTTTCTTTATGTCGGATATCTAACCGGAAAGTATGGCGCTAAAGTTTGGGTGGGTACAATGCTGTTTCTCACTCTGGCAACGGCCGTATTGTATGCTTTCTTTTAGAGTTTTTCTTTGGCGTCCCTTCGCCTACTGCGTATAACAATTCGCGGGAACGGAATTCAGCGCCGCCGGTGTCAAAAATGTGACGCAACAAAATCAACCAACCATATTATCAAAATAAAGGAAAGCATCATGACTAAGATTACCCAGGAAGACGTCAAACAAATTGCAGAAGAGGCATATATCTTTGCCTACCCTATGCTGATGGGATACCGCTATGCGTATGCGACTTTCCTGCAACCTGCCTCGCCAGGGTATCGCGGCCCTGCCAACGCCGGACCATTTGGGGAGGCGGTCACATTGGACTACACATTCAAAGATGTGATCACCCCCAATGCCGATACCCCTTACTCGATGGGGATGCTGGATCTGCGCGGCGGTCCGATAGTTCTCACGGTGCCAGAGGTTACGGGTCGATACTACGTTATGCAGTTCGAGGATCTGTTCGGCTATAACGATCTTTTCATCGGGAGCCGGGCTACAGGCACTGCGGCGGGAACATACTTCTTGATGGGACCAACCTGGGATGGCGATGTGCCAGAAGGGTTTTATGGTTCGTTTCGCTTTGAGACAGAGCTGGTGTTCCTGCTCGGCCGTACCCAATTACTAGGCCCTGATGATCAGCCCGCGCTCGCTGAAGTGATGCGCCAATATCGCCTGGAGCCGTATGAGGTGTTTCGGGGAGGAGATGCACCCAGCCTACAGACCTTTGATTGGCCGCATTGGGACGATGAAGCCTCCCGTGACGCGCGTTTTATCGGGTATCTGAACGCCTTGCTGCCCCTGTGTGAGCCAATCCACCCGGATGAAACCGGGATGTTTGAACGATTCGCCTCAATTGGAATCGGGCCTGGCGTATCGTTTGGACCTGACGCATTGAGCGATGAGCAGCGTCAGGCCATCGTACAAGGCATTGCCTCAGCGGGAGAAACATTCGCACGAACGCTTCCGGCAATTGGGCAGACTGTTAACGCCTGGGCGATGACGTCGGCGTTCGGAAACCGTGCGTTCTTCAACGGTAATTACGCCTTACGAGCCGTAGCCGCCCAGCTTGGATGGGGGGGCAACGACCAGATCGAGGCGTTCTATCCAATGGCGCAGGTCGATGCTAACAGCGAAACCTTCGACGGAGCGCACGCTTATCAGCTCCAATGGAAGAGTGACCCGCCTGTGAATGCGTTCTGGTCGCTCACCATATACGACAAGTCATATGACGGCGCGGCCGGTTATCTGGTGAAAAACCCCATCAATCGCTACCTGATCAATTCAACAACAGAAGGGCTTGTCCGCGACGCTGATGGCGGTTTGACGATTACAGTGCAACATACCGAACCTGACGACGCGGTTAAACGGGCGAATTGGCTTCCCTCGCCAGAAGGCGAGTTTTATCTCACTCTCCGTTTGTACTGGCCGAAACCCGAAGCTCTTGATGGCACATGGGAACCGCCGCTGGTTGAACGTGTGGATTGACAAAGAATCAAAGATAAGCAGTATCATAAGCAAGTTGAAGAATTTCAGGAAAGGAGTTTAGCATGAGTAAGCGACTAGAAAACACCATGAATCTTTACCTGGAAGGTATTCGAGACGGTAACTTGAGAGAGACCGTTACAAAATACACCGGTGCGCGTTATACCCAGCACAGCACCGGAGTTAGGGACGGCATCGAGGGTTTTGTTGAATTCTTTGAGCCATTTATCGCCAAAAACCCGAAACGAGATATCCAGATAGTACGGGGCATCGAGGATGGCCAATACGTGTTTCTGCACGTCTACCAGTCGTTGAACGACGGCGAAGCCGAATGGGTCACGACCGATTTCTTCGATACCGATGAGAATGGCAAAATCATCGAACACTGGGATGTGATCTCAGCATACGCAGCCCAAACCCCATCCGGTCACACCTCCGTCGATGGCCCTACAGAGATCAGCGGCCTGGACAAAACGGAGGAGAATAAGCAGCTTGTCCGTGATCTGATACGGGATGTTCTTATCGGCGAAGCCCCTGAGAAAATCGACGATTACATCTCCAGCGAAGAGTACATCCAGCATAATGCAGAAGTCCCTGTGGGTTTGAACACTTCAAATCTCTGGCGTTAGCCGAAGACAGACCGCTCATCTATCAGGAGATCATCTTGCTTGTGGGTCAGGGCAACTTCGTGGCTACGCTATGCAAGGCATCCTGGAAATGTCAACCTCTGGCACAGGTCGACATTTTCCGTCTTGAAGCGGGCAAGGTTGTTGAGCACTGGGACAATGCCGAGCCTGTACCGCCGGAAGAGGAGTGGGCGAACAGCGGAAAGTTCTAGAGACAGTTGCCTAAAACCTATCCATACCAATGAAAACACGCTTATAACAAGGAGAAAAATCATGAGTACAGATAATACGATACAGGTAACAATCACAGAGAAGCAGCATCAATACATGTCATGGACGACCGACGTGCTCGTCTACATCGTCGTGCTGAACCTCTTCGTGGAGTTCGGTGACGCGATCGTCATCGATTCATTCTGGATCTCGATCCTGACTGCGGTGCTCCTCAAAGCACTGCTCGCCATCGTTATTCGCCTGGAACACCGCGTCGTGGCCTTCTTCGACAAACTAGGTGGGTCATTCTTCAAGATCATCGGGATCGCCACGAAATTCCTGATTCTGGTCACGTCCAAGCTCATCATCCTTGAAGTCGTCAACTTCGTCTTCGGAGATCGCGTTGAACTGGGTCACTTCATCGACGTCTTGGCTCTCATTATCGCGATGATTGCAGCGAAAGCAATCATGGTGAAGTTCTACCAGAGCCTCGGAGAGACTGCCCCCTCGGAGTCCTGACCTGAGGGTCTTAACAACGAGCAGGACTGAGCGTCGTCGCAACCTATCCGCCTGAATAATATGCTTCTGCGTCGCGTCCTGCGTCATCGCTGACTTTTGCAAAGCACCAGATTGGTGAAGGTAACTGGTTAAATAGTAAACGACAATGGCTGAAGATACCGAAAAACTAACCGCGACTGGCTGTGACGGAGGCGGTGTTCGGCGACCGAGAGATGATGCAGGGCAAATACCTGACCCGCGCCTCTGCGGCTAATTTTGGTTTGTGGGGCAACAACCTTGAAGAGGCTTTTTATCCTGAATGCTCGCAAGATGCTGGTGGTGAGGCGCTCGACACCTCGAAACACAATTACGTGCTGCACTTCGAAGCCGATCAACTGCCACCGATCAAAGCCTTCTGGTCGCTATCCATGTACAAGCTGCCCGAACAATTGTTTATTGAAAATCCAATCAATCGTTATGTCATCAGTTCGGCTACCAAAGGGTTAAAGTATGGCGATGATGGCTCCCTGACAGTCTACATTCAACACGAATCGCCCGGAACGGAGGCAGAATCCAACTGGCTGCCCGCGCACGATGGCCCATTCTCGTTGCAAGCTCGCCTCTACTGGCCCAAGCCGGAAGCACTGGATCCGCTGTATGTCCTGCCGCCAGTGAAGAAGGCGTAGTACACAAAATCGACCAACCATATTATCAAAGTAAAGGAGCGTTTTATCTCACTCTCAGTTTGTACTGGCCGAAACCAGAAGCTCTTGATGGCACATGGAAGCCCCCGCTGGTTGAACGTGTGGATTGACAAAGAATCAAAGATAAGCAGTCCCATAAGCAAGTTGAAGAATTTCAGGAAAGGAGTTTAGCATGACAACCCGATTAGAAAACACCATGAACCTTTACCTGGAAGGTATTCGAGACGGTAAAGCAAGAGAAGCCGTCACAAAATACACCGGTGCACGTTATACCCAGCACAGCACCGGAGTAAAAGACGGCATTGAGGGCTTTATCGAATTCTTTGAGCCATTTATAGCCAAAAACCCGAAACGAGATATCCAGATCGTACGGGGTATCGAGGATGGCCAATACGTGTTTCTGCACGTCTACCAGTCGTTGAATGACGGCGAGGCTGAATGGGTGACGACCGATTTCTTCGACACGGATGAGGACGGAAAAATCATCGAACACTGGGATGTGATCTCAGCGTACGCGGCCCAAACCCCATCCGGTCACACCTCCGTCGATGGCCCTACAGAGATTACCGGCCTGGACAAAACGGAGGAGAATAAGCAGCTTGTCCGTGATCTGATACGGTATATTCTTATCGGCGAAGCTCCTGAGAAAATCGACGATTACATCTCCAGCGAACAGTACATCCAGCATAATGCAGAAGTCCCTGATGGGCTTGAACACTTCAAACCCCTGGCGCTAGCCGAAGACAGACCGCTCATCTATCAGGAGATCGTCTTGCTTGTGGGTCAGGGCAACTTCGTGGCTACGCTATGCAAGGCATCCTGGAAAGGTCAATCTCTGGCGCAGGTCGACATTTTCCGTCTTGAAGCGGGCAAGGTTGTTGAGCACTGGGACAATGCCGAGACTGTACCCCCGGAAGACGAGTGGGCGAACAGCGGAAAGTTCTAGAGACAGTTTCCTAAAACCTATCCATACCGATGAAAACACGCTTATAACAAGGAGAAAAATCATGACTGAAATTATGGAAACCCTGGCAGGCTTGTCCCTGCTGGTCTTTGTAATCGGCAGTATGGCAAGTATGGGGCTGAGCCTCAAGATGAAACAGATTATCGCCCCGCTCTAAAATGTCAAGCTGGTGGTACTGGCCCTGGTAGTCAACTTTATCCTGGTGCCCATCCTGGCAGTAACTGTTGCGGTGGATAATATGGCGAATCCCAGAAAGTAACTTGATTAGAGGATTATTTTTCGCCCTCACAGACTCCCCCAAAATAACGATGTGAGGTCTTTCAAAGCAAACTGCATTGAGGTACATGATGAAAATAAAGTCCATTGTTGCTGTACAGAGTATTCACTTCGTATTGTTGTTCTTCCTTTTAGCTGGATGCATCCCTGGTCAGGTGACCGAAGAAGTGATTGGGGCAGCTACAACCTCAGCCACGATTGCACCCACACCTGAGCAGGGAGAAGAGGAACAGATCGTCAGTACGCCCACACCGGCACCAACTGCAACACCTGAGGCGCTTACCAGATTTGTTGAGCAAGCAGTGGGTGCTGCCGGATTACAGCAGGTCACTATTTTCGACTTGTCCATCAATGACTGGATCAACCTGGGCATCTCCTTGCTGATTGTTTTTCTCAGTGCGATCATCATATTCCGCGTTGCTTATTTTGTGCTGGAGCGCATCGTGCGGATGACAGCAACAGAATATGATGACCTGTATTTAAAATCCATCCGCGTATACCTGCGAGCGTTTATCATAACCATCAGTGCGCAATATGCAACCGGACGATTGCTGTTTCTGGCACCGTTTTATAAACAGTGGCTTACACTGATATATTTTGCCATTTTTGTAGTCCTTATCGCAACCGCCTTCTGGAAGCTGATTGATTTATTTGGATTGTGGTATGAAGAACAGGCTGAAATCCAGGGTAACGAGCAGCGAGTAGACGCCGCCGTTATGCTCACGCAGCGTGTCCTACATGGATTAATATTGTTTATTGGTCTGATTATCGTGCTAGATCATTTCGGTATCAATGTCACAGCCCTGATAGCCGCACTGGGGATTGGCGGTCTTGCGCTTTCTCTGTCGGCCAAGGAAACGCTTTCCAATATGATCAGCGGTATTATGATCCTGACGGATCAGCCATTCCTGGTTGGACACCGCATCGAGATCCAGGAGTTGGGCACCTGGGGTGATGTGGTTGAGATCGGCATCCGCAGCACTCGCATCCGCACACGCGACAATCGGATGGTGATCGTTCCGAATTCAACCATCAGCGACAACCAGGTCGTCAATTATTCTTATCCGGACCCGCGGTACCGCGTGCAGATGGATATTGGTATTGGTTATGGACAGGATATCGAAAAAGTACGTCAGATCATCATTGATGCGGTCCGAGATGTGGAAGGAATACTGCCAGACAAGCCGGTGGAAGCTCTATACAGCGAGATGGGCGATTCAGCTATGATGTTCCGCGTGCGCTGGTGGATCGAATCTTTTGAAGATACCCGCCACATCTACGACCGTGTGAATACGGCTCTGCAAAAAGCCCTGAACGAGGCTGGTATTGAGACACCTTTCCCGACACAAGACATCAACATAAAACTCGGTCCTGAAGGATTGGGTCGCATATCAGGTGCCTTCAGGGAATCGAAGACTGAATAGGATGCCTAAGAGGTTGGCATCGACCGAAGCAGAAATCATCGAACTGGCGACAAGCCGCGGTATCGAGCTACGGCTGACACGGGTGAAGGCTGAGGTGAAGGACTTACTACGACGGGATGGCATTATAGACCCACTCGGTGAGAGCCGTATCTATGGAAACGTCTACGAAGCCGTGGCCGACAAAATTCCTGATGAATCCATACAACCAGCAGGTTCGGACTAGGTCTCCTTCCTGACATAACCTTTCGCCTTCAAGGCTGCACATCTTACCCGAAAAGGAAATCCTTGACCGCAAATGGACACCATCTACCGTATATAATTCAGGGTGTTATAAAAATTAAACGATCAATTGGGTTTACGGTAATCGCAATTCTGGTCAACGATATTGTAAAATGCAAAGAAAGGTATCATGGCTGAAGAGAGCATAAGCTTGGTCCGTCGCCGGGTTAGATCGCCGCGTTCAGCCGCGATCGCTGGGATTCTATTCGCACTGATGCGGATAATCAGTTTGTTATTGATATCCAATGTATCAGGTCCGACTGAATTTAGTCTAGAATGGCTCGAGTATTTGACTGGAAATTCATCTTTAGTGGTTTTATTAGTAGTCTTTTCTGGAATTGCCTTTCTTTGGTTTACTGGTGTGATTCGTGATCTAGTAGGAGAGCGAGAAGACCACTTCTTCGCCACCATATTTCTTGGCAGTGGCATTATATATGTGGCTTTGGGTTTCGTTTGGGCTGCCATTTTTGGAGCTATCCTGGGCATTTATTCCACACTTCCCAATCTATTGGCAGACAATGATATCTATATCTTTGGCTTTGCGATTATGAACGAGATTGGAAATAATTATGTTTTGCGCATGGCGGGGGTTTATATGACCTCGATCAATACGCTGTGGGCCAGGGCGGAGGTCATGCCTCGCTGGTTAATCATAATCACCTACATCGTGGCTTTCGGTTTCCTGTTTTTCGCCGAGCGGTTATTGTTGGCACGATACCTTTTCCCCGTTTGGGTATTAATAATCAGTGTCTACATATTAATTTTAAATTACCGCCGCACCCATGACCAAGAAGGCGATAACATTCTTCAGGCTTAAGCCTCAGAATAAATGAAGGAGACATCTCTCAATGAAAAAACTGATTACCTTAACAACCTTTTTTCTGTTCGCTGCTCTGCTAACAGCCTGCAGCTCGGGTCCACCAAAAGAGATGCTCGACACCACCTGGGAATAGCAGCAATTGATCGAGACGGCACCCGCAGCGCAGTCTGTCATCCTTGATTCGGAGAACTACACCATTGTATTTAATCAGGATGGGATTTACAACGCCAAAGCGGATTGCAACATGCTCAGCGGCAGCTATGAAGTCAATGGGAACAGCCTCACCCTGCTGCCCGGTCCGTCCACCCTGGCAGAATGTGGTCCAGACTCCTCCTACGATCAGTATGTCAGCTTGCTGGGGCAGGTGGATGGCTACGAGATTGAAAACGATAAACTGATCCTGACCTTTGGCGACGGCGCCGGGCAGATGATCTTTGCCAACGCCGGACCAGCTGAATAGAAAAGTAAGTATATAGATCAGAGTAAGCTGCCTGGTTCCATAGCCAGCGATCTGACCGCCCTTATCTTGGGATGATGCCTGATCCGGGGATTGGGTGCAGCTTTCATTATGGCCAATACCTGATTAATAACATATTGGCACATGGGATTAACTGGTAATATCGCATCAAGAGTAAGATCTGCTGTTAGGTTGAATCAACAGCG
Organism: Chloroflexota bacterium; assembly: GCA_030613705.1. GTDB lineage: Bacteria > Chloroflexota > Anaerolineae > Anaerolineales > UBA4823 > PFL25. The sequence goes on along the minus strand of JAUWLJ010000057.1, from coordinate 410 downwards.
CTTTGGTCGAATGTGAATAGATAATGCCAGCATTACTTGATGATTTTGTGAGCGAGAATTATCATTCTGAAGAGTAATAGTGAAGTGACATATTTCCCCTAAGACGGTGTTCGAGTCAGGTTCTCGTAGGCGCATGGTCATAAAGAGCGGTTTTCAGCCGCTCTTATTTGATTCATGAAAGTGTCTTCACGATCACGTAAATACGTGTTACACTTAATTACGTGGAGGAATATATGGAAAGACAAAATATTACCTTATCGATTAACAAAGATATACTGCAGAAAGTAAAAATTATAGCCGTAAAACAAAGCACCTCTGTATCCGCATTATTGACCCGCTTGTTAGAAGACTTCATTTCCCGTGAAGAAGGGTATCAAGCTGCGAGTCAAAATCACCTCAGGTTGCTCCAA
>JAUWLJ010000017.1 GCA_030613705.1 Chloroflexota bacterium | reverse complement strand
ACCGGATCTAGTTTGGGGTGGCGCTCGGTGAAGAAGCCATCAAAGTCGCAGCCCATACCAAACATCAGGGAGACATCTTGAGAGTCGTGCCGGGCTTCCATCCCCGCGGAAAGGATCACCATGTCGACTGGAACGCGGCGCTGCTTTCCGATCAATGTATCTTCAGCCTGAACGATTAGTTTGCCTTCTTCCCCTGGCAGTCGGGCTGCATCGGTTACATCAGCCACTCTGCCACGGATAAAGTGAGTGCCCTCCTCTAAGAGTCGATTGTAGAATTCCTCATAACCCTTGCCAGGAGTGCGGATGTCGATATAGAAGTTGTACACCTCAGCTTCTGGTATTCGCTCATGGACGAGATGGGCAAATTTCAAGGAATACATGCAGCATACTTTCGAACAATATTCATTGTAATTGTTATCCCGGGAACCAACGCAGTGCACAATTGCAATACTTTGCGGCACAGATTCGCCATCTCGCATCACGATCTTTCCGCCTGTTGGGCCGGAAGCATTGACCATCCGCTCGAATTCCAGGCTGGTAAAGACGTTCGCCAAGCGACCATAGCCATATTGTGGAATTCGTTTTGAATCGAAGAGATCATATCCTGTTGCCAGGATCACATTCCCAACCGGGAATTCAATCAATTCATCCTGCTGTTCAAAATCGATTGCACCAGTCGGGCAAAATATCTGGCAGGCTTTGCATTTGCCCCGCTCGAAGTAAGTGCAGTTAGGAGGATCGAGAACCGGGTAGTTTGGTACAGCCTGGGGGAAGGGGGTGTAGATCGCTTTGCGTTGGGCCAACCCTGCCTCAAATACATCATCCACCACCTTGCGGGGACATTTCTCCTCGCAAATGCCGCATCCGGTGCAAAGCTCCTCGATTACATAGCGAGCTTTTTTACGCACGGTGACATTGAATTGACCGATATAACCGGAGATATTTTCAACTTCACTCCAGCTATAAAGGGTGATATTGGGATGTTGACCTACATCCACCATCTTGGGCGTAAGGATGCAGGCGGAGCAGTCGAGAGTGGGGAAGGTTTTATCTAGTTGGGCCATGTGACCACCGATCGATGGTTCTCGCTCAACTAAATAAACGTGGTAGCCCGCATTAGCTAATTCCAAAGAGGCCGTGATCCCCGCAATGCCTCCGCCGATAACCAAGGTTGAGGCGTCGATCTCAACCGGGATTGGTTCGAGAGGCTGGTGGTGAACTACTCGTTCAACCGCCCCCTTTACTAAAGCCTTTGCCTTCTGAGTAGCCGCTTCTTTATCGGTTGTTGTCCAGGAGTTATGTTCTCGAATGTTAGCCATCTCGAAGAGAAATGGATTCAATCCGCCTCTTTCTGTGGCGCCGCGAAATGTTTTTTCATGCATGTGGGGAGAGCATGCCGCGACAACAATTCGAGTTAACCCTTGTTCTTTGATATCCTCTTCGATCAACTCCTGGCCAAGGCTTGAGCACATAAATTTATAATCACGCGAACCGACGACGTTGGGTTGCTCTCCCGCCCATTTGGAGACCTCTTCAACATCGACTACTCCGGCGATATTCGTGCCGCAATGGCATACGTAGACTCCAACTTTTTCACTCATCGGTTCTTCTCCTTCGGTAATGTTGGGGACTGGTAAACATAATTATTCCTACCTGGTGATTTTGATTTGATAATTGTTCATGGTTCAGAAATATTTCGAATGGAGTTTAAACTTTTTCCTTAGCAAAGGTTAAAATCCGATCGGCTGAGACAAATTCCGTTCCGATACCCAATTTCTTTGGCGGGAGACCCATCGATAATCCGAGCAGTTGGGTGAAGTACATTATGGGTATCGAGAAATCTGTGCCAAATTCCCGATTAACCGTCATTTGATAGCATTCGAGGTTAGTCTGGCACATTGGGCAGGCTGTTGCTATTACATCCGCTTCCTTGTCTGCTGCGCTTTGCAGCAGGTCGCGAACCAATGAAAGCGCAGCTTCTCTGCTGGTAATGATCAGTGAGCCACCACAGCAGCGAAGCCTATAAGTGAAATCAACCGGGTCAGCGCCGACAGCGCTCATTAGATCCTCGAAAAACTGAGGGTTTTCTACGTCTTCATGGTCTTTCCTAGGTCTGACGATTTGGCATCCATAATAGGGTGCAACTCGAAGACCCTCTAATGGATGGGTGATTTTGCTTTTAATTTCTTCTAAACCCACATCCTCAACAAACACTTCCATCAAATGTTTGACTTCTATACTGCCGGAATAATGTAAATTGTCTTGTTCGAGCGCGTAATTTATGTGATCGGAGAGATCTTGGTCTTCTTTCAGGTAAGCATTGCCGAAATAGGAATTCTTGTAGCATGCACTGCAGGGAGCAACTAAGTCATGACCCGTTTTCTCGGCCATGGCTAAATTGCGGGCGACCAATGTATAAGCCAAGAGCTCATCTACATGGAAATAAGTCGTCGCGCCACAACAGTTCCAATCCTCAATCTCCTTGAGCTCTACACCCATTTTGTTGGTTGTCTCCATGGCAGACAGGTGATAGCTCACTGCCATCTTTTCTAAGGAGCAACCGGGAAAATATGAATAGGTTCTCATTATGCTCCTCCCATGGGAATAATCCTATTGGCCATCTTCTTGAAATTCTCCAATCTTGTAATTCTTGGAGGCAGGACAGGCAATCTCCCTTTTATCATCAGGTTTGTCGCTGTGTGAGCTTCGTGAAGGAATTCCCGAACGCCGTAACTGAAGATATAAGTGGGTGCCAACACTGGTTCATAAGATCTGCCGCTCCTCAAGATTGATTTGACAAATGTCTCTGAGAAAACTGGACCGATCGCTCCCTCTGGATATTGGTGCTTCCAAATCGAGTAGCGTTTGAGTCCATACATTAGGCCAGCAATATCGATTTCACTGGGACACCTGACGGTGCAGTGGAAGCATGATGCACAGTGCCAATATGTATTGCTTTCAAGAACCTCTTCTTTGAGGTTGGCATTGATCATCCCGATAAGACGCCGTGGAGTATGGTCCATGAACTCGACCACCGGGCAGGTACCCGAGCATGTCCCACATTGGATGCACGTTCTTAATGGATTTCCATGAGAGGCGTGCAATAAATTAGATACTTCTTCGCTGAAAGAAGGTTTAGTTGCCATTGATATTTTCCTAATTCACTTCAGTTTGAGCTTTTCTCTCTTCAGCCAGCTGAAGGAGTTTGCTTACTTTTTCTAAAAGCAGATCAGGTTTTACAGGTTTCTCGATCAGCTCATCGATAGGCACAAAACTTGGGTGAACTGGCTGACCGGGAAACAGAAAAGCGATTTGTTCGCGCATTCCGGTGATGATCAATATTGGAGTTTCCCTGAGCTTCTCATCATTTCCTATCTTGCGGGCGATCATGATGCCTTCTGCCCCTCTTCCCATCAATACATCCAGCAAGAGAAGATCGTAAGAGCCAGTTTTTAGTGCCTGAAATCCATCATCAGGATTGTATTTTGCATCAACCTCATAATCTGCATCCTCCAGGATTGACACGATCACTTCGACAAAATCTGGATCGTCATCAATCACTAATAACCTCTTTTTCGTACCCATTAGAGCCTCCTTATATATTATTAACAGGTTCTTTAGACATTTCCGTCATTTTAATCGGATTATCTTTTATGGCCGGTATGCACAGTGTAAAGGTGCTCCCTTTGCCTAATTCACTTTCAACTGATACGCTTCCATTGTGGGCTTCGAGAATTCGCTTGGTTAATGCCAGTCCGACTCCGCTGCCCCTTTCGATATTGTGATCGGTCGTGCCGGTATAGAAATCCACAAAGATAAATGGTAGGTCTTCTTTTGAGATACCGATCCCATTATCTTCGATCCTGATCAGGATTTGGTCATCTTTGTTTATAGCAGAGATTTCAACCCGGCTTCCCGTGGGTGAATATTTAACCGCATTACCAACGAGATTCACTACAGCTTCAACCAGGGTTCCTTCATCGCCCTCGACAAGATAAATGTCATCCTGGATGGTGGTATGGTTGGGAATATCTTTGCGAATTGCTTGTGGTTCCACGCTCTCGACCGCTTTTGAAATTATTGATGATATGGAGATAGGTTTGAAATTCTCCTTGATGCTTTCGAGATCAACAGTGATCGCACGCAACCAGGTGTGGATCAGCTTCATGAGATCGTCAATGCGTGTTTGGATTCTTTCAAAGCGTCGCAGCTGGTCTTCTGTCAGTTGGCTTGATAATTCACCGGATAAGGCATACAGATATTGCTGCACTGCAGCCAGCGGCGATTTGAGTTCGTGGGATACAATGGCAGCGAAATGTTCGCGGAGCAATTCCTTCTCTCTACGTAAGGCTTGTGTTTCTTTAACTAATTTCCTCTTTTCCAATCCACGCCGGGTGATCAAGCGCAATTCATCTGGTGTAAAAGGCTTAGGGAGGAAATCAAATGCGCCTCTTTGCATGGCTTCAACGGCAGAACCGATTGTGGCAAATCCGGTGATGACGATCGTTACAATCGTTGGATCAATTTCCTGAATTTTCTCAAGCACTTCAAAGCCAGAGATGCCAGGCATCTTTAAATCGACAAACACGAGATCTGGATGAAACTCTTCTATGAGACTTACTCCAAGGGTTCCATTATTTGCAGTGCTGAGGTCGAAGTCGCCACCTGCCAGGATTTGAAGGCAAGAATCAAGGACGATTTCTTCGTCATCAATTACTAATATTTTGGATTGCGTTTCCATTCTCTGGAACCTCATCAATGGCTTTTACCGGAAGCCTGACTACGAATGTTGTACCTTTTCCAAGTTCACTTTCGACGGTGATGGAACCTTTATGCGCTTTTATGACCCCATAACTGATTGCCAAACCTAATCCAGTTCCATGACCGACATCTTTCGTAGTGAAGAAGGGGTCAAAGATTTTTTCAATATTTTCCTCGCTGATACCTGGTCCGGTGTCTGTAAATTCCAGAACGACTGAATCCTGGCCAAAACCGCTGCGGGTAGTCAGTATGAGTTCACCATCACCATCCATGGCTTCAGCGGCATTTATGATCATGTTCATAATCACTCGCTCGATCTGAGAGGGGTCAATAACCACCATGGGTAAGTCTTCTTGAAAATATTTATGAATCTCGATGTTGAGGAAAAGTGCTTGATTCTCGACGAATGATAGGCACTGGTCCATGACCGTGTTGATATTTGAAAGTACCTTATCAGGTTTTCTCTGCCGGGAAAAATCGAGCAAGCCACGAATAATATCCCTGCAGCGGATGGCTTGTCCGACAATTTTTTCGAGGTTCTTTTTCTTGGGGTCATCACAATCAGTGTTTTCAAGAATCAGATGTGAGAAGGTTACAATCCCTGTCAGCGGGTTGTTCAACTCATGGGCGACATTTGCAGACAATTGCCCAATAAGGGCTAACCTTTCGCTTGCCATAATTTTTTGGGTGGTAAATTCCTTTAGCTGCTGATCTCTCTTTTTTAATGCCTGAGCCATAGCGTTGAAGGAATCTGCCAGGTCTTCGAGCTCGTCATTAGTTGAAATCTCTACTTTTGCATCAAGGTCTCCACCGGCAACTGCTTTCGAAGCATCAACCAGCATAAATATGGGTACTAATATTCTTTGTGCAATAAAATAAGACACGATCAACGACACTAACACCCCAGCAATGGTGATGGCGAAAAAAGTGAGGATCATCCCCTGCTGAATATCGTTGTATTTTTCCTCCAGTACACCGACATACAAAATGCCGATGATATTGTTGGCTACATCCCTGATCGGTTCATAGGCAGTGATGTACCAATCGTTGACCACATATGCCCTTCCTATCCATGGTTCGCCGTCGTTTACCACCTGGTTGTATACTTCCTCAGTTACTCGGGTTCCCAGGGCTCGAGAACCATCATCATTTTTGACATTCGTTGATATTCTGACATCATTTTGAAAGATTGTCGCTGTTCCTATGTCTTTCCCTTTGTATTGAACTTCTTCATAGACAGTTTCCTTTACCTTATCGACAATCTCAAAATTCCGATTTAATAAAGTTCCTCCATATAATATTCCGATAAGATTATTTTGATCATCAAATACAGGGGATGCGGCCTTCAGCATCATTCCAGCAGTTTCTTCAGTTTCTTCTCTCTCCCGTGCCAGGGGTGTGTCGATGAAAGAAAAATAAGCTTTCTTTGCCAGGAGAGGGGATTCTTGTTTGAGATCATCACCGGACACAAGGATTGTCGATGCAATGGGTTCATGCCCTTCCAACACTGCTTTGATCAGTTCATCACCGCTCTGGTCGTCTCCGATATGGTCAATGTAGCTTGTTCTGAGGATGACCTTGCCTTTGTCATCCGTGAGGGTCAGTACGTCCAGACCTTCTTGCTTTCGCACACTCCACAATTCGTGGTAAGCCTCATCTAGATCGCCTGAAAGAAGTGCCTCTCTGAGAAAGAATCGATTAGCGGTGAGGCGCACTGCAGAATTGAGCCGTTCTTGGCCGCCTAAATAAAGTTCCCTGGCGGCATTGAGATCATGCCTAACTTTATCTTGGGCTTCGGACAGGATGCGGTTGCTGATCAGCCGGATTCCGACCACCATATAGATGGTGCTGATAAAAGCAACAATAACCAGGAAACTTAGTACCAACTTTGTTGCAATTGGTAATCTTATTTCTTTGGTTCTACCCAATAATGCCTGTAATGAATCTCGCATAAAGTTACCGTACAAACAATAAAGAATTAATTCTGCTCCTCAGTTTCAGAAAGGTTCATTTCCGTGGCTTCTACGATTAGTTCAATCAAATCCTTGACAACCAATTTGCCTTCAAGGTCCGCAGTTTTGACAGCATCCTGGAACATGACCAGGTCTTTTGGACAGGCTACCACCAGGATTGATACACCAGAGAGGGAGGCGGCTTCTTTAACCCGCATCTCAGCGGGGCGCTCTGCAACTTCTGGGGGATCCTCCATCCAGATGCGACCACCACCAGCACCGCAGCAAAAGGTATTTTCCTTATTGCGGGGCATTTCAACCAGCTCGCAACCAAGCGCGGACATCACCCGGCGGGGAGCATCATATTCTCCGTTGTAGCGGCCTAAGTAGCATGGGTCATGATAGGTGACTTTATAACCAAGTTTCCTGGCAACGTTCAATTGACCAGATGTGATCATTTGGTCAAATAGCTGTGAGTAGTGGAGAACTGAATAATGATCGTTGCCGTTTTCGGAGTACTCGTTCTTGAGAGTGTTGAATGAATGCGGATCGCTGGTCACAATGGTCTTGAATGTGCTTTTTGAGAAAGTGACCAGGTTTTTTTCAGCCAACATATCGAACAATCCCTCTTCACCAACCCGGCGGACATCATTACCGGAATTTCTTTCACCGTCATAAAGGATGCCGAAATCAAGACCAGCTGATTGGAACACCTTTGCCATCATAAGGGTTTTGTCGGTCATACTGGTGTGGTATGAAGCATAATCACCAACGAACCATAGGTATTCGACTTCGTCTCGGCGGGCGTCCTTGATTTTGGGTTGGATGGGTTTGGTCCATTTGGCGCGCATGCGCTCAGATTTTCCAAATGAATTACCATAGCGTCCCAAATTGGCGAGTGCATCCTGTAGCTGTGGATCGATATCACCTTCAAGAACCAGATACCGCCGCATGTCGATGATTGAAGAAAGCTGGTCATTGAAGACCGGACAAATATCGACGCAAGCCTGGCAGCTGGTACAGGCCCACAGTTCGTCAGCAGAGATGGTATCGCCTAGCATATTGCGCCCATTCGTGGGCTGCCATATAAAGGTATCCAGCTTGATCATGATATCTCTGGGAGATAAGCTGAAACCGCTGGCGTGTGCTGGGCAGACATCCTGGCACCGTCCGCAACGAGTGCACGATTCAAAATCAAGCAGTTGCTTCCAGGAAAAGTCGCGCCATTCTTTTACACCAGGTTCCTCTTCTGACGTAGGGGCGCTCATCTTTCCAGCTGGCTCGAGAGAGCGGAAGAATATGTTGACTGGACCAGCGATGAGATGCCAGAATTTGGTGTAAGGTATGCTCGCCAGTGCGACAAACGCAATCAGAATATGGATTATCCAAAGTGCATAATGCAGAAATCGATTCGATGGGTCTCCGAACGCAATAAACGCATTCCCTATGGCATTTCCTACTGGCGACCAGGGTGCCCAATCAGGTTGAGCAACTGCGATTCGCAGCCCCTCAACTAAATATCCTGTGATCCCTATTAAACCCAGCATAATTAGAACATAGGCATCATCCCGTTTAAATCCAATGCCTGGCATATTTGCCAGTCTATCTGGGCGAATAATATAACGACGGTAGATTGCCATACCGAGTCCGATGAGCAGGAACACACCAAAGATATCCAAGATGAGCTCGTACGAGACGTAGACCCAGCTGGTAAGAAATTGCACATTAAATAACAGGTGAGCTACGTCCCAATCAACAGTGGCCAGGATCGTGCCGATTAAGAGGGCGATCATCCCCCAAAATATCGTTAAATGCATGATCCCCGGATAGATGTCTTGCAGTGTACGAGCTTGACCCACTGCCTGGACAACTACGGACCATAGACGAGATCCGATGCGGTCGATACGCCGCTGAGGTCGACCTTGGAGCCAACGCCGAACACGCCGAATCACACCATAACTAAAAATCAGGATTGTCAGCAGTCCCACGAGATACTGCGCAATCTCAGCCCAATGGGGGATGTTCCAGAATGTTTCTCTGATAGGCATTATGTCTCACATCCTGAAAAAACCTGATTAGCTCTCTTCGATCTTTTCTGTAAGAAGCGGAACGAGGTCAAATATGTCTTCTACGACTCCGTACTTGGCAATATTGAAGATCGGGGCAGCCGGATCTGTATTTATGGCGATAATCGTTTCGCTACCGGCGATTCCTTCCGTATGTTCTGGGGCACCGCTGATCCCCAGGGCAAGATAAACTTTAGGTTTGACTCGATACCCAGATTTACCCACCAAGCGTGAGGTTGGCAGCCAGCCTTGATCGACAACTGGACGCGAGGCACAGACGACGCCGCCAATCGCTTCAGCGAGTTCTTCAGCTATTTCGATATTGTCTTCAAGTTGGATACCGCGACCAACAGCTATTAATAAAGGCTGCAAGGTGATATCCACGTCACCAGTTTCAGGTTCAATATACTGCTTAATGGATATTTGGAGGTCTGTAAATTGCGGCGGTGCAGCAGTAGTTACCAGGGGTGGGGTAGAACTTTGCCCATCTTCTGGCTTGTATCCACCGGGCACCATAGTGAGCAAGGCTATCGGTTCTGGGATTAAACCTTCTGCTAATATTTTTCCGCCGTACAGCTGACTGGTGAACTTAATCAAACCATTTTCGCCGGAAAAACTAAGACAGGTGCTAACTAATGGTAAATCGGATTTCGCAGACAGCAAGCTGGCTACTTCCATGCCGATCGATGTGTGACCGAGGATCACAGCCCGCGGATTAACCTCGCTGATTAGAATTTCAAGGGTTTGTTGATAGGTGCTTGAGGTGAAATCAGCTAATTGAGGGTCTTCAAAATAGATGACCTTATCAGCAGCCAGGTTGCCAGCAAGATTTTCAACACCGGAACCCATAAGAACTGCCAAAACTTCCCCTTCCGTGGTTTCAGCCAGCTGACGCGCTGCGGCGATCATCATATAGGAGATATCAGCTACCTCACCGCGAATGTGCTCTATGACAACCAATATATCTTTATTCATTGAAATCCTCCTGTCACTGCACACCAAGCTCTTTGAAGATTCCGATCAGGCTATCTGCAATATCATCAAGGCTGCCGTCGATAATCGTTGCGCTTTCGCCAACCTCTGGCTGGTACATTCGATCGATGGTGGGACCACCGGAGAGATCGAAATCACCCGCCTCGAGTTCTTCAATTTCAGCAGTTTTCATTGCCTGGCGTACTTTGCTGACTGCAACATATCTAGGAGGTTCATCAGCTACTTGAATTCCTAATACGACAGGTAGCGCGACTTCCATCTCGGCACTCAAGCCTCCGGGATACTCCTTGGTGGCGGTAGCTTTACCCTCCTCTAGTTCGATACTGGCGACGTAACCGATAAAGGGTAGATCGAGGTAACCTGCGAGCAGAGGTCCAATTGAGCCATCCAAGTCCTCATGTGCTTCAACGCCAGCAAGAATCAGATCAGGCTGCAGATCCTTGATCACAGGTGTTAAAACCCGGGCTAAGCCAAGGTTGTTGACGCCCGATTCGTAATCGCCCACGATTTTAATTAATCGATCGGCACCTTTTGCGGCAGCGGTGAAGAGAATATCGTCGACACCTTCGATATCGGGTGCCAGGACGGTGACATTCGCTCCAGTTCGCTCTTTAAGTAAAATAGCTTCCTCGATTGCGTGGTCATCCAATTCGTTAATGATCAGACGCAGCCAGGTCATATCTAGGGCAATCCCGCTATCGTCGATCTCCAGTTCTTCGACTAAGTCAGGTACAAGTTTGGCTAGAACGACAATGTTCATTGAAATCCTCCCTACTCTTCCATTTCAAGTGAATCAGCAAGCAGTTCAGCGATATCCTTTACCATCAATCGACCTGCTCCTTGTACCATTTTGGCTGCATCCTCAAATCGAGGGGGTTCATATGGGCAAGCAACGGCCAGGATGTCGGCATTTACATTTACTGCCTCTTGAATGCGCCATTCAGATAATCTGACGTGTGCTTTTTCCCATTGAAAGCCATCCAACCACATTCCCCCGCCGCCGCCACCGCAGCACAGGCTGTTGTTGCGATTGTGGGACATTTCCACCAGCTCGACGCCCGGGATTGCATCCAGGAGCTTACGTGGAGCGTCAAATATGTCATTCGCGCGACCCAAGTAACAAGGATCATGGTAGGTAACTCTCTGCTCACCGATATCCCTGAGATGAGGCTTCAATTCGTCGAGGCGATTTGCTACGAATTCCGTAAAGTGTTGAACAGGGAAATTGATTCCTAACTTGGGATATTCATTTTTGATGGCGTTAAAAGCATGTGGATCAGAGGTAATTATTTCATTGAATTCGTACTTACCGAATGCCTTGCCATTCTTTTCGGCCAGCATTTCAAAAAGTCCACGCTCGCCTGCCAGGCGCTGAGAGTCCCCATCGCTGTTCTCTTCTGGCCCGAGAATCGCGAAATCTACACCCAATACGCGTAAAATTTTTGCCATAGCTTTGGTGGTCAGTTGGACTCGGGGATGGTAGGAGGGGTAGTCGCTCACAAACCAAAGGACATCAACTGGTCGTTTGGCTTCTTTGAATGTCGGTATATCGAAATCAAGTCCTTTGGTCCATGCAGCGCGTTTTCGAGGTGATTCCCCCAAAGGATTGCCGTAGCGCTGGGAGTTCATCAATGCATCTTGAAGCTCTGTGGGAACGTTACCCGCGAGCAATAATTCTTCTTTTGTGCGGGTCATTAATCCAAGAGTTAATGGGATCTCTTTCGGGCAAACAGTCGTACAGGCGTAGCAGGAGACGCACATCCAGACTGAGTCGCTTTCTAAGACATTTTCGAACCTCTCCGCACGTAAATATGCAATCATTCTGCCTGGAGGGAATCCCATGAGGTAGCCGAAAGGACACACACCGCTGCATGTACCGCACTGTAAACACGCCCGGATCCGCTCACCATTTTCTACTTCAAAGAGACTTGTGTAGAACGTATCGCTTAAAGATAGGTGTGGCGCTTGGGCGGCAGTTGCTGTCATAAAATACCTCCTTTAGGATTACGAAGACAAGTGATGTCGGATCAAGAATGCTTTGCAAGGAAAGCATATTATTTATTTGTGCTGAAGGATCTGATAATCTGGAAATTAATTTGGCAAATTTTAGGAAATATTTAACTCCTTGGACTTAAATCTTTGCAGATGGAATCACCCATAGTCTAAGTATTGAGATTATTGAATAGATTACTAGTGACAAATACCACGTCCCGATCGGACAAAGGTAACATTGGAAATCGATGGATTTCCAATGTCTTTGCGCAGTGGATTGAGAATATTGGCATCTTGTTTGTTAATGCAGAGCCAAATTCATATTGTGGGTGTTGAAGACCGGTGAAACCTCCTGCTCACGAAGAAATTGTTACTGGATTACAGGTATAGTATCGAATACATAAACTTGTCCACCAGTACCAAAGGGCACTGTATATTGTGATAATTGTCACAGATAATTATTCCCCTCATTTTCTAGCTTTCAATAACTGCGATTTGAAGGTCAGGAATAATAAAAAGGCAGGAGTTGGCACCTACCTTTTTAGATAATATCCAGCGAACACATCTAAGATATTATTACTTTACTCGAATCCTGGAGGGAATTTCCTGCTGACCATATTCTTTATGATCAATAATTTGATGATCCAATTAAGTGCCAAATCTTTCTAATAGAAAAACTTGCCTACCTGGATTCTGTTCGTTTATCAAAATTAGGAAAATTGGAGATGCTTCAAGTTTATGCTAAACTTGGGTTTGCAGCATAAAATAATGGTGTAGTCTAATTTTATTGTTATTCGTATTATTGGTACACGGTATTGGAGTGAATGATGAAAACCGATCTTAATATTGTAAAGTTTCAGCAATATCGCTCAGGTAAATCAAAGCTGGTTGAAGGCGATCTGATTGTTGAGTCGCCGGTAATGTTATATGTCAACGGTGAATTATGGTTGACTTTTATGTGTACACCCAATCACCTTGAAGCATTAGCAGTAGGCTTTCTTTATAATGAAGGGGTGATCGATACTTTAGATCAAATTGTTGACATTCATATCTGTGACAGTGGGGATATTGTCGATATTTGGCTGGGTCATAACGTAGAAAAGCCAACAGATTGGAAAAGGACCTCCGGTTGCAGCGGAGGTTACACCGCGACTGATCTACATTCAATAAATCCAGAATTTAATAATGGGTTGGTTCTTGAATCCAGTTATGTGCGTAAGTTGGTTGAAAGATTGTTTGAATCCCAAAGTTTATACAATAAGGCAGGAGGCGTGCATACTTCGATCTTGACAGATGGGGATCTGGTAACTGTAACTGCAGAGGATGTTGGACGCCATAACTCATTAGATAAAATCGCTGGGAAATGTTTGTTGGAAAATATAAATGTACCGAAGAAAATCCTTTTAACCACCGGTCGTATCAGCTCTGATATGCTTCAGAAATCTGCCCGCATCGGTGCACCGATTGTTATATCCAGGACATCACCTACCTCGATGTCTGTTGAACTGGCAGAAAAATGGGGGATAACTTTGATCGGGTATGCACGTCGGGATCGATTTAATTTATATACCCATCCGAGTCGGGTCATTCAATCTGACCCAAAAGAGGTATACATTGCAGAGAGAAGTGCTCCTCCATAAATTAATTGATGCGGAGATCCAGGAGCGTGCCAATAATAATGCTTTTAACACTAAAGCAGTCATAGAAGGATTGCACGAAATGCATGCTTCGCGAGGTTTACTGGACCGCAAATTCCGTGTGAATGGTCAGGTCCCGTAACACACGGATTGCCTGAAGTGACATCAGTTCGCCGTGATCCGGCTTTGACACACCGGGTACATATCACCTCCGAGACGGTCAGTGGGGTCAGCAAGTGTTCGGCCGGTCGATTTACCGGGAGTTAT
>JAUWLJ010000089.1 GCA_030613705.1 Chloroflexota bacterium | reverse complement strand
TGAGGAACATAGGGCTGCCCTGGCTGGTACGATCCCTGGTGAGTGGCGGGATCCTCAGCAGATTGATGATGAAGATATTGTCGATGCTGAGTTCACAGAAAAAGAGGAGTAAACACCCTAGCCAGTATTGAGGATTTATTGATCCGTTTATCGGTGCTGTTTATTTGTTATAGCTTATTGGCGTTGGTGGGTACGGCTTGTGGGGGTTCTTTCATCGAGATATCTCAGCCATCAACCCAATCGAATCCAACTCACTTCCCGAGTATTAGTTTGACGCGCACTGTCCTACCGACCTTGCCACAGCCCACATCGATTTGGACACTGGAACCTGCAGCATCTTTGACGCCTGAACCAGCAACGGGTTCCCCGACGTTTCCATCCACGCCTACTCTGTCAGAATATGTTTCAAATCCTGCCCAATTCCCTAATCCCGATACATATGAGTGGCGGTTGATCCTCAGCGGTTTAGCCCAGCCAATAGGTCTCACTAACGCAGGGGATGGCTCTGGCCGATTATTTGTCGTAGAGCAATCTGGTGTAATCCGCGTAATTCGAGACAATGACCTGCTACCCGAACCCTTCCTGGATATCAGTGGTCAGGTCAGTTGTTGTGGCGAGCGGGGTTTGCTGGGATTGGCTTTCCATCCAGAATACAATCACAACGGCTATTTCTTCGTCAATTACACTGATATAAATAATGATACGGTTATTGCCCGCTTCCAGGTTTCGGATGAAGTTGATCAAGCCAACTCATCCAGTGAAGTCAAGCTGCTGATCGTGGAACAACCCTTCAACAACCATAATGGTGGCAGCCTGGCTTTTGGACCTGATGGATATCTTTATGTTGGGTTGGGGGATGGTGGTAGCGGTGGCGATCCCCTGGGCAACGCTCAAAACACTGATGTGCTCCTGGGTAAGTTACTGCGCTTGGATGTGAATCGAGGCGATTTATATGCCATTCCACCTGATAACCCGTTTGCAAACGGTGGTGGAGCACCTGAAGTTTGGGTTTCTGGCTTGCGCAATCCGTGGCGTTTTTCCTTTGACCGGTTGACCGGGGATCTCTACATCGGGGATGTTGGTCAGGGTTCCTGGGAGGAGATCGACTTCCTCCCTGCTGGGAATTCGGATAGGGTTAACTTCGGCTGGAATTACATGGAGGGGGCACACCCTTATTCAACTTCACTGCCACCTGGAGACACCACATTCACTGATCCTGTGGCAGAATACGGTCGCGACCAGGGCATTTCAGTGATCGGTGGTCTGGTTTACAGGGGAGACCAGCTCCCCGACTGGCAGGGAATATATCTCTATGGGGATTATGGGTCCGGTTTTATCTGGGGACTATTGCGTGATGTAGATGGTTCCTGGCAGAACACGCTGTTGTTTCAAACCGATACCAGAATCACTTCCTATGGAGAAGATGAGGACGGGGAAGTATACTATGTCGGTTATGCAGGTGGCTTGTACAAGTTCGCAAATAGCGGAGAACCTTGAATACCATGTCAAATCCAAAGAAGTTAACGCTTTTATTTCTGCTGATCGGTTGTCTTATCGGTGGGTCAATGTTTGGCTATACGGTCAAGGGTACTGCATCGTCCACTCAATGGGCAACAGATCTACAAACTGATCGTGTGATTTCCTCACCTTCACCCAGGGAGAAGGTGTTTTTACCCCTGGTGTTCAAAGAAGCAATAGAATATTCCGATCTCCGCTTCGCGGTCATCGGTGACTATGGTGACGGAAGCCAGGCTGAAGCTGATGTAGCTGCCTTGGTCAAGAGTTGGAACCCCGGGCTCATTATCACCACTGGGGATAACAACTATCCCGATGGCGCTGCAGACACAATCGACAAAAACATTGGCCAATTCTTCCATGAATTTATCTTTCCGTATACCGGTAGTTATGGGGGTGGAGCGCTGAAAAACCGCTTTTTCCCCAGCTTGGGCAATCATGATTGGCATTCTACAGGTGCCCAACCCTACCTGGATTATTTCACACTGCCCGGCAACGAACGTTATTATGACTTTACTTTTGGCCCGGTGCATTTCTTTGTCCTGGATAGCGACTCGGATGAACCGGATGGTGTGGATCGCGATTCTGTTCAAGCAGCCTGGTTGCAATCCCAGCTAGCCAATTCAAAATACCCTTGGAAGATCGTTTACATGCACCATCCTCCATATTCATCAGGTGAGCATGGTGATGTGGATAGGATGCAGTGGCCGTTTGCCAAATGGGGCGCGGATGTTGTTATTTCTGGTCACGATCACACATACGAGCGCATTTCCAGGGATGGCATCCTCTATTTTGTCAATGGATTAGGAGGGAGTTCGAAATATGCTTTCCGCGATATTGTGGAGGGCAGCCAGGTGCGCTACAATGAGGATTATGGTGCCATGCTGATTGTCGCAAGTGAGACTATGATGCGCTTTCAATTTATCAATCGCCAAGGAATGCTGGTTGATGCTGTTGAGCTCGTCAAACCTCCATCCCATTGATCCATGCGGATTATTTCATAGCGTTCGCTATGAAATAATATCTGAATCCATTAGGAGTTACGCAGTTCATGTCATTTGCTTACTCTTAGCCTGTCCCTTCCCGGGACAGGAAATGACATTTTAACCTCCAACTGCGTAAGTCCTATCCATATTATGTAACATAAGAAAAAAAGGCCAGCCTCGTGATGTTTACAAACAAAATCCTCGAGAGAGCAATGTGGATGATCTTCGTTCCTGTTATGCTTGTTACTCTTCTTGCCGCGTGCAACGGTACTGCGCTCCCTCCTCTGCCAACTTCAACTCCGCGTTCCTCACCCACCCCCAGTGAAATCCCCTCACCGACTCCTATTCAGCCCACATCACTTCCAACAGCTATCGACATCCCCACAGAGACAGCCTTACCCCCTATTCCATCCGAGACGCCAATTCCCCAGATAGTGCGCTTCGCCGTCATCGGTGATTATGGCAGCGGAAAGCAGCCCGAAGCCGATGTAGCTGCCTTGGTCAAGAGTTGGAATCCTGATCTCATCATCACCACTGGGGATAATAACTACCCTGATGGCACTGCAGAAACAATCGATAGCCACATCGGTCAATTCTTCCATGAATTTATCGCACCCTATATTGGCAGCTATGGAGAAGGAGGGCAAGAGAACCGCTTCTTCCCCAGCTTGGGCAATCATGATTGGCATTCTAAAGGTGCACAACCCTACCTGGATTATTTCACACTGCCCGGCAATGAGCGCTATTATGACTTTTCCTACGGACCGGTGCATTTTTATGCCTTAGATAGTGACTCACGAGAACCAGATGGCGTTGGGAGAACATCCCAGCAAGCGGTCTGGCTGCAAAACCAGCTGGCGGTCTCGACCAGCCCTTGGAATATTGTATATTTTCACCATGCTCCATACTCCTCAGGTATGCATGGTGATGTGGATTGGATGCAGTGGCCCTTCGCTGAATGGGGTGCAGATGTTGTCCTAAGCGGGCACGATCACACATACGAGCGCATTCTCAGGGATGGTATCACCTACTTCGTCAACGGATTGGGAGGAAAGTCTAAATATTCTTTCTTCGGTGTTATCGATGGCAGTCAGATGAGATACAATCAAGATTATGGCGCTATGCTGGTCGAGGCTAGCGAGAACGCGATTCGCTTTCAATTCATCAATCGCCTGAATGAAGTCATAGATACATTTGAAATCCCTCAGCAATGATCAATTGAGCGCTGTCTTATTAATCTGTGGTTAATGACTTGACATGGATCTGCTCTCCATGGTAGACTTCCGTCATTGAAATTTCCGAAAGGAGTCGGTTTTTTAATGTTTAAAGCACCTGTTTACATTACCCGAATTCGCCATGCCGCTTCCGATAGCGGTGGGGCTTTTTCCTTGTCGGAGTACGCCTACTGATCAAACGGTAAATTGAATTTTAAAAATTTTGACAGTCACGGGTGTATTCCACTCCCGTGGCTTTTTATATTCGAGTTGTGCCTATGCCTGCCACGGGAAACCCCGTGGCTTTTTTGTTTCACTCGCAAGGAGTAAATGATGACTCAAGCAATAATTGCTCATAATGTTTTCAAGAAATTTGGTAAGCCTGATGGATCATTCTGGAAACATATCCTCAAACAAAACTCCAACGGCCAAAGACCGGTCGTGGTGGCGGTGGATAGCGTTTCATTCGAAGTTCAAGAAGGAGAAATATTCGGAGTTTTGGGCCCCAATGGCTCAGGGAAATCAACTCTGATCCGTCTCATCGCCACTCTGCTGCTGCCGGATAAAGGTGAGATTAAGGTTTTTGGTTACGATGTTGTCCAGCAGCCGATGGAAGTTCAGCGACTGATCAACAGGGTCTCAGTGGAGGCGAGCTTTTTCAAGAAGCTCTCCCCAATGGAAAACCTGCTTTATGGTGCTCGTTTGTATGGCATGAACGGTAGAGAATCCCGCATACGCATAGAGGAGATCCTGATCCGATTGGGGCTTAAGAAACGCTCGATTTTCAAACCGATGGAGGAGATGTCACGGGGTATGCAGCAAAAAGTAGCTATCGCCCGGGCTTTACTTTCTCGCCCCAGGCTGTTGTTGATGGATGAGCCTACCACTGGGCTTGACCCGCGCTCAAAGCGGGAGGTGCAGAGCGTCATTAAAGAGCTCAATCAGGGATCAGGCACCACCATTCTGCTGACAACACACGATATGCTGGAGGCGGATAATCTGTGCGACCGGATCGCGATCATCGATAGCGGAAAGATCGTGGCTCTAGATAACCCTCAAGGGTTAAAGAAGATCATCTCCTCGAATGGGTATGAGCCGACTCTGGAAGACGTCTTTCTAGAATTAACCGGTAAAACTCTGGTGAAAGATGAAATCTACCCACTCATATAGAAGTGAAGGATGGTCGAAATGGATTTGAATACCCCGTTATTCGAAGGACAGCTGGTCTACCTGGCATCGATCAAACCCGATCAGGATGCAGAGATCGAATCCCATTGGACGCATGATGCAGAATTCCAGCGCTTGTTGGGCAAAGAATTGGTTAGGCCGCTCTCCCCGGCTCAGATCAAGAAGAAATATACCGAGATCGAGAAGGAGATGGATGAGAAAGGAAATCGGTATTACTTCACTATCCGCCGACTGCCACTCAGCGAGAGCACTGAGGCAGCGCAGGGGGCTGTGCAAGATTCTGATCTTTTGCTTGGTTTTGCCAGGTTGGATTGGATAGGGTGGAGTCATGGGGTGGGTTCACTCTCCATTGGTATTGGCAATCCTGAGGAGCGGGGCAAGGGCTACGGGTCGGATGCTCTCAGGTTGCTCCTGGGCTACGCTTTTCGAGAGCTCAACCTCTACCGTGTAAGCATAGCCATCCCAGAGCACAACCAGGTCGCGCTGCGGCTTTTTGAGAAAGCAGCCTTCAAGGTTGAAGCCCGCCGGCGTGAGGCAATACACCGGAAGGGCAGGCGCTGGGATGTACTCCATTTGGGTCTTTTACGAGAAGAATGGGAACAGAGTGAATGGAGAACGATGTGGGCTCAGATCTGAAGAGAGGTAAATTAATGAGTAATAATTTATTCCAGGGAGAGTTGGTGCGGTTTGTTGCAGCTGAACCCCAGTTGGCTGCTGGATTATTCGCCAAGTGGATGCGGGATTCGGAATTCGTGCGATTACTTGATACAGATCCTGCGCGGCTCTTATCAGTGGATAAGTATAAGGAATGGTTTGAGAAGGATCTTGTCGAGCAGCAGAAAAACGATGAGCTGTTCTTCCTGATCCGCACACTGGAAGAGGATCTCACCATCGGTCTGATCGGATTGGATGGGATTCAGTGGGTACATGGCGATGCCTGGGTGGGGATTGGACTTGGAGAGCGTGAATATTGGGGTAAGGGTTATGGCACCGATGCAATGCGCATTTTGCTGCGCTATGCATTCGAGGAACTCAATCTGCACCGTTTATCGTTGAGTGTTTTTGAGTACAACTCACGTGCAATCCGTTCATATGAAAAAGTAGGATTCGTCATCGAGGGGCGTGCCCGCCAATTCCTGAACCGTGATGGACGCCGTTACGACATGATTTTTATGGGGATATTGCGTGATGAATGGAAAGAGAGGTGAGCAATTATGGCGACATTAATACATGAATTTAGAGCAACTTATGCATTTATGGAGCGCAACGCCAACCTGGTGAAGCGTTACCTGTCTTGGGAGGTAGTTTGGTTGGCATACTCGATAGCCAACAGCCTCTCGGTCAGCTATATTGGGATGGGCATGGAGCAGCTCAGTGGTCAAAACATAGATGGCCGCTACCTGGTACTTTACCTGGTGGTCGGCACCCTGGTCTGGCGTTATCTCTCCTTGATTTTCTACTGGATCACAGATGTGATTGGGATGGAGCGCTGGGAGGGGACGATTGAATACACTTTGATGGCACCTGTCCGCCGTGTGACTCATATGGCCGGGCAAACTTTCTTTGCCTTGATCTACAGCCTGATCTTCACTAGCCTCATTCTGGCCGTAACTGTGGTCTTGTTTGATATTGACCTGAGCCATGCGAATATGTTTGGCGGCACACTGATGCTTATTGTCGGAAGCTTGTCATTCGTTGGTATCGGCATCATGGGGTCTATCTTGCCATTGCTCTTCCCTGAGCGCGGCTCTCAGATGACTCATGTGATCATCGCCGTGCTTTTATTGATCTCTGGTGTTTACTACCCAATAAGTGTGCTGCCGGAATTTCTGCAGAAATTGGCAGTGCTCAGCCCAGCTACGTATGTGCTGGATGGCACCCGCCTGGCTTTACTAGAGGGCACACCCACCTCAGAACTCTGGCCTCTCATCTGGCCCACGCTGATCATGGGTTTGATCGCCATCCCGGTTGGTTTATGGGTCTTTGGGATGGCCGAGCGCTATGCCAAACGCAACGGAAAGCTTCATCGCAATGGTTAATCTTGCGGAGTTTAACTGGTCAGTCCTCCCAGGAGGACAGTGGAGAAAATATATATTGCGCAGTAGAGGTGTGCTATGAAGAATTCCTTACCTGAAGGATACCGGGTGCGTCCGGCGTCCATGGACGACCTGGAAGCCACGGTCGAGATGTTCAACGTTGAGGCTCGCCACATGGTTGGCGTTGATAAGTTCATCCTGCAAGAAATAGGTAATGAGTGGCAGACGCCTGGATTTGACCTGGATACTGACAGCCGTGTTGTCTCAACCCTGGATGGTCAAATTATAGCTTATTGTGAAGCATGGGATGTGAAGCCGCATGTGTCCATCCGTTGCTGGGGGCGGGTTCACCCGGATCACACCAATCGAGGCGTTGGATCCTATTTGCTTGAATGGGCAGAGGAACGCGCGCGTTTGGCGATCCCCAAGGCGCCTCCCCAGTCAAGGGTTATCTTGGAGGGCTCAGTTATTTGCCTGAATCAAGCAGCTCAAGATCTGTTCACGGAGGCAGGATTGCAGCAAGTTAGGTACGCTCTGCGCATGGTCATCGAACTGGACAATCCTCCGCCAGCCCCACAATGGCCGGAAGGGATTGAAGTGCGCACTCTGGTTGTCGATCGGGACGAGTGGGCGATGACGAATGCGGTCATCGAATCGTTCAGAGATCACTGGGGATTTGTGGAGAGACCGATCGAGGAAGAGCATGAACGCTGGATGCACTATATCAAGAACAATGATGACTTCGATCCCCACCTCTATTTCTTGGCCTGGGACGAGG
>JAUWLJ010000139.1 GCA_030613705.1 Chloroflexota bacterium | reverse complement strand
AGGGCATGGTAATTGAAGTCGGCTTGAATCGCTACACTGAAATTGATGCCGTCCCTGATGAGAGGGTACGCCAGCTGATACGCCTGTCTGTGGCTGAGTGGGAAAGCAGCTTGGGGGATTAATCAGCATTAATAAACCGCTGATCCCCATCCCATGGATAAGTACTTGCCAGTACGGTAGTTGCTCAACGCGCCTTGCACCATTGGATAATCGTCTCTGGCATCGGTCGTGGAAAGTTTAGTCACACCAAGCCGGACAGATCTCATCGCAAGATTCTCCCGCTGGCGGGGTGACGCTCAATTCCCCCATATAGATTTTCGAGCTTACTGAGAGATAATGAAATCCCTAAATTCTCTTTCTAAAGACGCTGCCAGATTTCCCCGCTCTTTATCTGGGAGAAAAGCGGCTTGAGCAGCTGCTGAAACTCGATCCTGTAGAGTTGTCATGCTGAAGCCGTTTTGCGAGCAAACCAGCGCATACTCATCGCTCAAAGAGATCTGAGAGATTCCCGGGTCGTCAGTGTTGATGGTTGTGTTTAGCCCAGCACGGATCATTTTTTGGAGGGGGTGGTTATCCAGGGAAACCACAACCCCGGACTGGTAGTTGCTGGTGACACATACTTCGAAAGTTATTCCCTTTTCGCGGGCCATGGCGACCACCTCAGTGTCTTCCATTACACGCACTCCATGACCAATCCGTTCCGCTCCCAGCAGAGTTATCGCCTGGGCGACGTTTTCCGCGGGACCCCACTCACCAGCATGGATGGTGATATTTAAACCACCTTGGCGGGCTTCCCGGAAAACTGGTTCAAAAATTGCAGCAGAGTAATTTGCCTCATCCCCGGCTAAATCAAGACCGATAAGCGCAGAATCAAGGCGGTCGATGGCCAGCTCAGCAACTTGAGCAGCGATTTTCACACTCTCGTGACGGTTGATGCTGGCGATCAAACGGGCTGAGATCGGCTGCTTGGATTGGGCTTTTATTACACCTTCAATCACCCAATCCATGACCTCGCCCAATGGAAAATCCGCGGCTTTCCCCAGCGCAGCTGGGGTGAAACGCAACTCAAGGTAGCGGACATTATCCGCGGCTGCATCGACTACGGCTTCCTCGGCGATGCGCATGATAACTTCCGGAGAGCGGTAGAAATTTCGCAGAACCTCGAATTTGGAAAGAAAATTTTGAGAGGTGCGGGGATCGGCTTGATCTACCTGAACTAACTGGCGCAAATGGTCAGCATCCGGTATGTCGAGGTCATAGGCTCGCCCCACTTCCATGAGAGTGGTCAAGCGCAGTGAACCTTCCAGGTGTCGATGAAGTTCCACCTTGGGCAGAGAATTGTAAAACTCAACAGGGCGTGGAGGCATGGCTGGAAGTACAACCTGATTAGCGGCGCCTGCGTCGACGACGCTTTCCTTTCCCTTTTTTCTTTTCTCCACTCGCTGGACTGCTTGGGCTGGGTTCTGGGACCGGTGTGGAGATTTGCGGTGGTGCTGCTTGGGGGGTGCTGACAGTGGTTTGCACACTGCTTAAATCTCGCGGGCGGTAGATGAACATGCGGGTAACGACACCCGTGCGTGTGTTGTTGATTAATTCACGGAACATTTCAAAAGCGCGGTTCTTATACTGCACAAGTGGATCTCTTTGTGCATAGGCCTCTAATCCAATTGAGACTCGTAATGCCTCCACGCTGGTCAGATATTCAACCCATAGTTCTGAGATCACACCCAGAAGAAGCTGGCGGTAAATCTCAGTCAGAGCTTGGCGCCCAAGTTCGTCAATAACTTGAACGCGCTCTTCACCTTCCAGATCCTGTAATGGCAGCTCACTGATCTCATTGAAACGGGCTTCGCCCAGGACCTTCTGCAGACCTTTCTTGGTTGTCTGATCCATATCGCTCGGGTGAGCATCTGCAACACGGCTCCACTCGCTTGTTCCCCACAGGAAATGCATCGCAGATTGGGCACCTTCAAGGTGCTCGAGTACCTGCTGTGTGACCTCCTCCGGGTCTTCGTATTCCAGCAGCTTCGCAGACCGGTAAAGATAAATCAACCGTGTCGTACGTTGCCAAACGCGGCGATGGGTTTTTTTATCATAGCTGGCTCGTGCTCCCTGGGGCATTTGGATCAGCAGACCTAAAATCTGTCCTTGGTTCAGGGGGCCCTCACTCTTGGCAAGCGATTTCTTCAAGTCGCTGGGGATCTGCCCGTCCCCATTTTCACCGATCAAGCGTTGGTACCGGTTTTTGAATCCAGACTGAATGGTATCCAGGATCTGATCAGTTAACATGTCCCAATCTTCGGCGACCAGCTGCGACTTATTCACATCCAGGTCTTCCTCAAGGCGCCGTTCAACCGCCCCGATCAAACGTGTCACAGATTGGTCGATCAGGCTTGCGCTGATTTGGGTGTGTAAGAGATCCGCTACTTCATCCGGATCATCTTTGAGTGCGCGCTGTTCGGCTGAGGATAGTTTGATTGGCACTTGAACCAGGCTGCTCAGCTCTTCGACAATCTGGCTTGGGCTGCGGACGTCTGTCTCATCTTCAATTTCCAATCCTTCCATGAAGGTGTCTAAAGTCTCCAGGCGTTCTTCCAGCTGGTCCTCGTATCGCTGGCGGGAGATATCAAGCAGGTTGCCCACACTGAGCAGGATATGGTCCTCTTCGGCTTTCAGGCTCTCGGCAGCAAAGTTGATCAATGCTTGCTGGGCAGACTCTCGGTCCATCAACACTGGGCTGTTTTGGCCCGGGGCTGGCTGGTAGCTATCGGTAGATGATCGCTGACCAAGGATGTGATCAACCAGCAACCGAAGAGTGTAGGAGGGGTAGACATAACCATCAACTGTCAACGGGGGTTGGATCTGGTCAAGCCAGGCCAGAAGCCTCCATGGCCCCTCGGGGTCTTCTAAGGCCATTGGCACTCGCTGCATGACCTCTGTCTGCAGCATCTCAGTGACATCCTCGCTGAGGTCGTCTTTGACGAAGATCAGATCGCGTTGCTCATAAATCTTTGCCCGTTGGGTGTTGAGTACATCATCATATTCGAGCAGGTGTTTGCGGACATCGAAATTTGCCCCTTCTACCCGGCTCTGGGATTGTTCAACCAGGCGGCTGACCAAGCCGACTTCAAGTGGCATAGCATCATCGATGCCCATCCTGATCATCATCGCCTCGGCTTGTTGGCCACCGAAGAGGCGCATCAGCTCGTCCTCCATCGAAAGGTAAAACCGTGATGAACCTGGATCACCCTGACGCCCTGACCGACCACGCAGCTGATTGTCAATCCGCCGAGACTCATGACGCTCGGAGCCGATCACATGCAAACCGCCCAGATTACGCACACTTTCCATATCTTGGATATATTTGAGAAAATAATCGACTTCAGCCTGGTAGATGCCATAACCGCTGGGATCTATAGATGAGACAGCCTGGTGTTTTTCTTCCAGAGACATGTCATAGGGATCTTCGTAATTGTTACGGCGCAGAATGCGGCTGATAGCGCCAGTGATCTCCTCGGCCACTTCTCCTCCGAGCTTGATGTCTACCCCGCGGCCAGCCATGTTGGTGGCGATGGTCACCCCGCCGAAGGAACCAGCCCCAGCGATAATCTGGCTTTCTTCCGTGTGTTTGCGAGCATTCAGCACTTGGTGCGGTATGCCTGCCTTTAAAATGGCTCCCAGGCGGATACCGTCGGAGGCTGTCAAACCCAGAATGCTGATCAATCGACCCAGGTTTTCAGATGCCTGGGGATTGAAAGATATTTCCAAATCACGAGCCATTTTTCGCATCTGTGAGATGGGCAGATTATCCAGAGGTTGGTTGAGATACTCGAGCTCTGGAACTGTACGCCCATCTTCCTCGCGGTTGTTTGCTTCCATCCATGCATCGCGGAGCAGGGCTACCGTAGCCAGACGGCGAATTGGTTCTGTTCGCAGCCGGTTCGAGATGCGGTCAGAGAGTTCCACGGAAGTGGTACCGACCAGGATCGGCCTTCCTTGGGTATGCAAGCGGATGATTTCCATGGTGAGGGCTCGCAGTTTGGCCTCTTCTGTGCGGTAGACGACATCTGGAAAGTCCTTACGCTTCCAGAAGATTGGCTCTGCCTCTGAATCATTTTTATCTGCATAGTAGGTGTACTTATAGCCTTGCTCATCCCGATCTTTTAGCTCGATTAAATCCGTCTCTGGTCGCGACGCGATGTATTCCAGGTTGGTAGGGATAGCCAGAACCTCAAGGCTGTAGATTTTATCGAATTCCTCCGCCTCGGTGACAGCTGTTCCGGTCATACCGGAAAGCTTCTCGTACATACGGAAATAATTCTGGATCGTGATGGTGGCGTAAGTAACATTCTCGCGCTGCACTCGCACGCCTTCTTTAGCCTCCACAGCCTGGTGCAAACCGTCAGACCAGCGTCGGCCTGGCATTAACCGACCGGTGAACTCGTCGACAATTACAACCTTGCCTGCCTGAACCAGGTAATCCTTATTACGGCGGAAAAGGTATTGGGCGCGCATAGCTTGTTCCAGGTTGCCGAGCAGCCGCGCCTGTTCCGGGGTCACATCCTCTGGTCGTTCTGGATCGCGCAAGGGCAGCTGGAGCAGGCTTTCCACGTGAGATTCGCCGATTTCGGTCAGGGTTACCGTTCGATCGCGCTCGCTAACTTCAAAATCCTCAGGATTGAGACCTTTAACAACCTGGGCCATGCGCACGTACCATTCGGTATCGTCGCTAGCTGGTCCTGAAATGATCAGCGGAGTCCGCGCTTCGTCGATCAGCACATTATCGACCTCGTCAATGATGGCGTAAATATGGCCGCGCTGAACCCGATCTTCCAAGCGCATGGTCATGTTATCGCGCAGATAATCAAAGCCAAATTCGTTATTTGTGCCGTAGGTGATATCAGCGGCGTATGCCTCCTGTCGGAGGACCATGTTGAGGTTGTTTTGATCTTCGTGTGGAGATTCACGCTCGAAATCAAGCAGGAAAGCTTTTTTGCCGTTCTCCGTACGGGCTGCCATCTGCAAGACTCCGACGCTTAAGCCCAAAGCATGGTAGATCACTCCCATCCAACGTGCATCACGTCGTGCCAGGTAATCATTCACTGTGATTAGATGTACGCCCAGACCTACTGGAATGTCTTCCAGGGGTTCAAATTCCCAATCCTGCGGGTCTTGTCCCCATTTCTTTTCCGCCAGGGGCAGCCATTTCTGGTTGAGCCGGAGGGTATTTAGATAGAGCGGTAGGGTGGAAACCAGCGTTTTCCCCTCGCCGGTACGCATTTCTGCGATGATCCCATTGTGGAGTGAGATGCCGCCGATCAGCTGCACATCGAAATGACGTTGACCAAGCGTTCTTTTACTGGTTTCACGGACCACTGCAAAGACATCCGGAAGTATATTCTCTAAGGTTTCACCCATGGCAAGGCGGCGGCGAAATTCTGTCGTCATGCCGTACAGTTGTTCGTCGCTGTAGGCTTCGAATTGGGGTTCAAGGCTGTTTATGTAATCGACTATCTCGGAGTACTCGTCAATTTGGCGTTTGTTGGGGTCTCCCCCAAAAACGCGGACTATTTTATTCAGCATATATTTTTAATTTACCCGTTTTAGATTAATGTTTTCTGGTTTGGCGATTATAGCATAGTTAGAAACATGCCTAATCACCCTTAATTTTCAATTCATGATCGCTTTTTTTGAGTGTTTTCCCGTGGAAATAGCCATTTTGACAGTGTACCCTTCATCGATTATGATCTACGTTTGGAATCACCATCGTATTCGGTCTTTAAAGGTTTACCAGGTTATCTAATTTGCACCAGATCGAATTTGTTCAGGGATTATTATGAAGAATTTGTTCAAGTCATTACGCAAACCAAAATCGCAAGAGTTTATCACTGTCGTTTCTGGTCTTCCCAGATCTGGCACTTCAATGATGATGAAGATGTTAGAAGCAGGAGGATTGCCTCCCCTGACTGACAACCTGAGGACGGCCGATGAGGATAACCCCAAAGGTTACTTTGAATTCGAACGGGTAAAGAAAATGCCTGATGGCGATATCTCCTGGGTTGAGGATGCTCAAGGCAAGGCAGTTAA
>JAUWLJ010000074.1 GCA_030613705.1 Chloroflexota bacterium | reverse complement strand
TTGGATGGTCGGGAAATAAATTCGATCTCACGAATCCGGTAGTTGAAGTTGGATCTTTTGTGATGCTTCCAGGAGGTCACCGAGAATTCAAGCAGTGGATCGTACCGACAATCCCGCGTGGACGGGCAGGAGTGTCCAGCTCATTGTACGGTTCTGGCACTTGTCCTGGTGGATACGAGGGTGCTTATGGCACAGGTGGGTTTATCTGGCCCGCGGATAATCATTATTTATCAGGAAATGATTATTGGTCTGGCCATCTGGCGATAGATATTGCAGCTGGTTCTGGTGCCCGTGTGTATGCTGCGGATAGTGGTGTGGTGGTATTTGCTGGCCCAGCGCTAGGTGGATATGGAAATATGACCATGATTGATCACGGAAATGGCTATCAATCACTGTACGCCCATCTCAGTTCAGTAGGCGTGAGTTGTGGGCAAAGTGTTTTACAAGGTCAATATATTGGATCTGCGGGAAATACCGGGTTTTCTACAGGACCACATCTCCACTTTGAGATTCGCTACCTGGGAGGGTTTATTAATCCCTGGTTTGTATTGCCAGCTCCCTAAGGTGAAAAGGTGTAATTTTGATGAATGGAAAATCTGATTTAAATATAGAAACGCTCGCTGAAACTGATAATTACACTGTCTGGCGAGCTGACGAACCAGACGATGAATCCACCTATCATTTGGAATTAAATAATGTAACTATTCATTTCTTTAAGGAAGAATGGGAAGAATTTATCGAGCTCGCCAATCGATTAGTGAAGTAGATTTACTGGGCAATTGACTCAACATAGGCGATGACCCCCTGGCAAGGTTGGGTAAGGTGGGAAGACACGTGAGCCCAATCCATTGGTTCCCTAAGCCCCCAAGTACTGAAGATGGCGAAGGCCAAGCAACCTGGTCCACCGTTATAGTTTGCTAAAGTGAAGCGCCATAAATCCTCGTAGCTGCTGACAGCTCCGGGGGTTTTTTGTGTGGCGTTGTAGATCGTTTGGCCCACTTGGTCACAATTAGCAAGAATTCCCTGAGCAAAAAGCATCACAGAAATATCAGTATGAATTAAGTCCACCCCTGATGGACATTCCGGACAGTCTGAATTCGCTTCCAGAGCAAGTGCACCGCGCAGGATCGCTCGTTCATCTTCTTCCAATCCGAGATATCCTTGTGAACAAGCGGTCTCCGAAAGGATCAACGGACAAAAATTTTCATAAAATGGTTTATTCCAAAGTAATATCGTATCTGCTCCCATGTCAGTGATTTGACCTAAACCATATTCTTGAGGAACTCGAAAAACGCCCGGCCAAAACTGACTCTCTTGGGCAAATATATTCTTCATCACCTGGGCTGGAAGATGGGTCTCTTTAGCGACTTCTAATATGCGGTTATCAAACTGGTTTTGCCATTGATCTACTAAGGGGCGCGCCTGGCTCAAACCACAGGCATCTGCATATCCATTTACTAATAGACCATTATTTGCACACTCAGTAGCGTCGACTAAACCTTGTGATATCAATCTCCCGGCAAGATAATGATACGGTTCTACAGAAGCGAGAAGTAGCTTTTGAGAAGGGGTGGAGAGCCAGGAAGGAGGCAACCCGGGGGGAGGAAATGATTCCCAGATTAAGGAGCAGCTATCGACTGGTCCGCCGAGCCATTGAGAGCTGAGAACATCAACATACCAACCATTGATACCAGGATTAGTCGGTACCCCGGTCTCGATCACCCGCACCAGAGCAGTGAAATGCTCGCTCGAATCACCAAATGTGGAATCCGCCCAAAATTCGACTTCAGTCCCCGATAATGGTGTCGATCTCACAGGGACCTCGCAAGTATCCCTTTGGCAGGAAACCTTTACCCCATCAACAACAACATGAATGGCTTCGATCTCTTGATCCGGAAGCGGTTCTTCTCCAGTGAAGACCAACTTTGGTTGTTGAGGGCAAAAGTTTTCTGGTGGATTGAGCGAGCATCCTGATACATTGAGCCAGACACTTGGAGTAGGGAGATCGACAACAGATGTAATTGTTCCGGGTTGGAATCCGGCAAAATACACGTACAATCCTGGGCAAAAGGTTGTAGGTTCTCCTGCCGCAGCAGCTTCACAAGGGGGAGTTTTTAACCACTGCTCGTATACGTCTGAACCGCACTCTTCGACAACTTCCTCTGCAATGGGAGGACCCTCGTGATCGACGAAAATCTGACACACCAGGATGTTATCTGTCCAACGGAGCAGCCACCATTCATATAGTGTCTTTTCAATGACGACTGTGGTTTGGCGAGTAGGTTCATCGGATTCCTGCGCGATGGCATACCTCCCCCCAGTAGCTGTCAGGCTGAGGAGTAGGATCAGTATATAAATAGCATTGGTGACTCTCTTGGCCTGGACCATCCTATAACAAAAATATCATGTTCATCGGTGGATGTCAACAGGTGGATGTCAAAAGTCTTGTCACTCATGGTGGCCCATGTTACACTACTGAGCAATTCTTGGTGATATTTACCAATTAAATCACACCTTTATTACAATCTGTATAGATGTTTATGTATACTTGCAGGGTTGGAAAAATTTATCTTGGCAACCCTGCTTCATACTTAGGGTTGATCCCAAAGAGGTATTAAGCATGCCTCCCACAATTTTCCTTCTAGATGGTCATGCCTTGGCGTACCGAACTTACTTTGCGTTAACGCGTGGAGGTACTGGAGGACAGCATTGGATTACTCGAGACGGTGAACCAACGGCGGGGGTATACGGTTTTGCGAGTGTTTTGTTGAGAATCTTGGAACAGGAGCGACCGGATTATTTGATGGTCGCATTTGATACAGGAAAGACGTTCCGGGACGAATTGTACTCAGACTACAAAGGAACCCGGGAGAAAATGCCAGATGATCTGGTTATCCAGATGGTGAGAGTGCGTCAGCTGGTAGATGCCTTCAATATTCCGCGACTTGAACTCGAGGGGTACGAAGCAGATGATGTATTGGGTAGTGTCGCGGTCAAGGCAGTAGAAGCAGGTTTGGGTGTAAAAATTATCACTGGTGACAAGGACCTGCTGCAGCTGGTCAACGATCGCGTGATGGTCAGCCTCCCTGGAAAATCGTTGTCTGATGCAAAAGATTACCTCCGAGATGATGTGATCGAATTTATTGGAGTACGTCCAGACCAGATTGTGGACTTTAAGGCGCTTGTAGGTGACAAATCTGACAATATACCTGGCGTAAGAGGCGTTGGTGAAAAAACCGCAGTAAAGCTGTTGGCTGAATACGATACCCTTGAGAACATTTATGCCAATTTAGAGAATATATCCACCTCAGTACGCAACAAGCTAGAAAAAAGTCATGACGATGCACTGATGAGCCAGGAATTGGCCAGGATTGTGACAGACTTAGTTGTCCCCCTGAATCTTGATCAGGCACGAACTGAACATTTTGACCCGCAAGAAGTAGAGAAACTGTTCCGCGAGCTTGAATTTCGCTCATTGTTCACCCGTCTCGAGAAAATGGTTGGTTCACAAGATTCGAAAATTAAGTTCCATGGTGATCAATTGACTTTTCTTGCGGATCCCGAGGAGATGAAGGAATCTCCCCAGGCGCAGTCCCAGATTCAATCGATAATAATTGATACCAATGAGAAGTTAAATGAATTAGTATCAATATTGGATAGTGTTGAGCGGATTTCGTTTGATACCGAAACCACATCCACCGACCAGATGGAGGCAGATCTGGTTGGAATCTCCCTGGCCGTAGATCTCGATAGTGGATATTATATTCCTGTCGGTCACCGGGCAAACGGAGGAACCCAGTTGCCAAAGGATGTGATCCTTGAGGCACTGCGTGGACCTCTTGAAAATCCAGAAATACCAAAAGTTGGACACAATATTAAATACGATGCCGTGATTCTGGCTCGTAATGGGTTTCAGGTGCAACCACTATCCTTTGATACCATGATCGCCGAGTGGTTGATTAACCCTACTTCACGTAATCTGGGATTGAAAAACCTT
The DNA here is from genome assembly GCA_030613705.1 of Chloroflexota bacterium. Taxonomy (GTDB): domain Bacteria; phylum Chloroflexota; class Anaerolineae; order Anaerolineales; family UBA4823; genus PFL25. The sequence goes on along the minus strand of JAUWLJ010000074.1, from coordinate 4,421 downwards.
GCTTGGGTTCGACTTAATATCAAGATGACGATGATCGAAGAACTGATCGGCAAAGGTAAAAACCAACGCAGTATGGCTGATGTGAGCATTGCTGAAGCAGCCAAATATGCCGGTGACGATGCAGTGATTCCATTATGCTTGCAACTCGGCCTTGAAGAAGAATTGAATGAACGCCAGGCAACACGATTGTTCAATGAGATCGAAATGCCTCTTGTCCAAGTGCTTGCAGAAATGGAAATGGCCGGAATTGGGTTAGATGTTGATTATCTTGCGCACATGTCGGAGGAATTGAGCCAGCGATTAGGCTTAATTGAAACCCGGATTTTTGACTCGGTGGGTGTGGAATTCAATCTCAATTCACCTCAGCAGCTTTCTGGGGCTTTATTTGAGCGACTAGATCTCACTCCGCCAGATCGGACCCAACGAACGTCGAGCGGTTATTATTCAACCGCAGCTGTGACACTAGAGGCAATGAAAGGAGATCATCCGGTAGTGGATTGGGTGCTCGAGTACCGGGAATTATCAAAGCTAAAAAATACCTATGTTGACGCGCTCCCACTACAAGTGAACCCAATTACTGGACGGGTCCACACCTCATATAACCAGGCTGGATCAGTCACTGGTCGAATCGCATCCTCCGATCCAAACTTACAAAATATCCCTATCCGAACTGAGCTTGGAAGACGAGTCCGCAAGGCTTTTATCGCTGAACCAGGGAATACTTTGCTTTCTGTTGATTATTCACAGGTCGAACTTCGCATTGTCGCCCACATGTCAAATGACGAAACGATGCTGGCTGCATTTCGGGCAGGACATGATATCCATGCAGCGACTGCTGCTGCGATTTACGAAGTGCCCATAGACCAGGTTTCGAAAGAACAGCGCAACCGGGCGAAGGGAGTCAATTTTGGTTTAATTTATGGGATGAGTGCCTTTGGTTTATCACGCTATATGGATATCACTCTGGCAGAAGCGGAAGATTTTGTTAACGCGTACTTCGAACAATTTCCAGGAGTAAAGAAATACCTGGATGGGATGAAAGCACAGGCCGCAGAGAAGGGGTATGTCGAAACTTTATTGGGCCGTCGGCGCTACTTCCTTGGATTGAAGACGCAAACCAATCGTAATATTCGCAATCGTGAGGAGCGAGAAGCGATCAATGCTCCCATCCAAGGAACAGCAGCGGATATTATGAAAATTGCCATGCTTCGGGTTGCTGGAGCTCTAAAACAAGCTGGCTTATCGGCAAAAATGTTACTGCAAGTGCATGATGAATTAGTCCTAGAATGTCCAATCGAAGAGCTAAAACCAACTGCAAACCTGGTGAGCAGGGTTATGCAAGCTGCCTACCCACTGAAAATACCCCTGCAAACCGATGCCCGAAGCGGTCCTAACTGGAATGATATGTCACCGATCTAGAAATGGGGTTTATAATCAGACGGAGATGCCATGACTGAGAGCCAGAAACGCTTCCAAGAAGCAATGAATAAAGGTCATACTGCTGCCTGGGATCAGGATTGGCAGGATGCTGCAGATCATTATCACCAGGCACTTGAAGAGAAGCCGGATGATCCAAAAGCTTTAGTTAGTCTTGGGCTAGCCTTGTATGAACTTGGTTCCTATGACCAATCGCTTCAATATTATTTGCAGGCGGTGGAATTGTCACCAGAGGATCCTCTGGGATTTGAGAAAACTTCTCAACTACATGAAATGCTTGGACAACATGAGGATGTTATCTCGCCAGCTCTGCGAGCAAGCGAACTCTACCTTAAAGAAGGCAATATTGCTAAAGCCGTCGAATGTTTGGTGAGAGTCAATCGAGTCGATGCAGAGAATCTGCCTACCCATTCGAGGTTAGCACTAATTTACGAGCGCACGGGTCGCAAGCAACAAGCTGTAACCGAATTCTTGATTGTTGCCAGTTTGATGCAGCATCAAGGAGAATTGGAAAGTGCTAAACAAGCGGCAGAGCATGCGCTCTCTATTCAGCCTACCAGTCGTGAGGCAGCGCAGGCATTGTCCCTGATCGATAATGGCATGGCTCTACCGTTACCTGTTCCCTCACGTGTAGAAACTTTTCAAATTGAGCGAGAATCCATTCCACCGGCAGAACCTGTGATAAGCCGGGAAGAAGAAGTGTCTGATCTTGATCCTGTGGCTGAGGCGCACCAGAAAGCATTGCTTGTCTTGGCGAATCTAGTATTTGAGCAAGAGTCAGGGGACCGTAAAAATGACCGGGAGGGATTAGCACGTGAAATGCAGGCTTTGGCAGATGGGATGCCCTCTGCTGGGTTTATCAGGCAAGGAGATTCGAAAAGAGTCTTCACTCATCTGCAACAAGCGGTTATTTATCGGGGAAAAGGTTCTGATCAAGAAGCTGCTGATGAACTGGAAAAGGCTGTTGAAGCCGGATTGGATCACCCAGCAGCATATTTCGATCTGGGTTTCATCCACTCACGAGGGGATCGCTTGGAGAGTGCTGTGAGATATCTTGAGCGCAGTTTAAGCGCTGCGGATTATGCTTTAGCTGCTCGGATTATCTTGGCAAGAACGATGCGCTTCATGGGTCGTTTGAATGAAGGTGCAACGAATTACCTCGAAGCCTTGCGATTAGCAGATGCACAAGTAGTTCCTAAAGATCAGAGCGCAGACATGCTGCGGATGTATGATCCCATCATCGAGGCTGAGTCAAAACAATCCGATCCACAGATAAAAAATAAACTCTGTGATTTGATTGACGATATGTTATTTCGGCCCGGTTGGCAACAGCATCTGGTGCAAGCAAGAGGGGATTATCAGATTGATATTGATGGTGCTCCATCTATCCCGATAGGGGAGGTTTTAACCAATCCGCAAGGATATCGGATTGTTGAATCTGTGAGGACGATCAATCATTACGCCAGATCAGGGTATATGCGTTCGGCAATGGAAGAAGCCTACTTTGCGATTCAGTTCGCGCCCACATATTTGCCCTTGCATACATATATGGGAGAGCTGCTGCTGAAACAAGAACACCTGAAAGAGGCAATCGAGAAGTTTGGAACAATTGCTCAGACCTACCATGCCAGAGGTGAAACGTTTCATGCTATTAAAGTTTTGCAGCGACTATTAAAAGCTGCACCAATGGACCTAGATGCAAGGATGCAGCTAATTGCGTTGCAAGAAGAGAAGGGTCAATATTATGAAGCTATTCAAGAAAAGATCAACTTAGCTGGGGTTTACTACAACCTAGCTGATCTGAATAGGGCACGTGAAGTTTATCTTGAAGCATACCAGCTCGCCCAGAATACTGGAATAAATCGTGATCTTACTGTCAATATTCTCCATCATTTGGCAGATATCGAATTGCAGAGTTTAGATTGGAAACATGCAGTTGAGATTTATGAACAAATTCGTTCAGTAAAACCAGATGATTACCAATCTACTGAGAAATTAATTGAGTTGAAGTTACGATTAGGTCAGGATCAACAAGCGCAGATAGAGCTGAATGATTATTTATCATTCATGGGAATAAGCGGTGAAGATGAGTTAGTATTGACATATTTGGATAAGCTGGTTGACGAATACCCGGAACGGATTTTCATCAGGCGGAAAAAAGCAGAGCTGCACCTCAAATATGGGCATATTGAGGTAGCAATTCAGGAATATGATGCGATTGGGGAATTGTTGCTCGATGCTGGTGATCGGGTGGGTGCAAAACAAGCGATTAAGGCTATCTTAGATCTTGATCCGCCAAATAAAGAGGGCTACCAGGAATTGATCAACAATTTAGATAGTGAAGAATAAAACTCCAGCTTTTTCTACCAAATTGTCAGGCAGCTAGTTATTACTTATCTTGAGTTTTCAACCCACACAGGGAGTTTGGATGCTAAATTCAAGGTGAAGGAGTGTTGCCTAACCAAATTTTGCATCAGATTAGGGGCTATAGATTGCGGACCAAATCTGCTGAGCAATGGCTTCATCTGGGGCTAAGACCCAGGTGGTGAATTGATTTTGAGTGCTCAGCTCTGTGTATCCACCTTCATGCGTCCAGCCAATTCGGTTGTTTTGCAAGTTTGAGGGAGCTCCGAACCGGGCAGTAGAATGTTTTTGAAATGCGTTGTAGAATTGTGTGGCATCATTCACGCTTTCCCAGGATGTATGCATGACGAGGACTATGGTGCTATCTTGTTCGTCATAATACACGAGATATTCATCCCCTCCCCAACCATCGCTGGCTGCCTTGGATTCGGATTCGCTCAACCTTGCTTCAGGGTTCAAGCCGTGGGCCAGAATGAGAAATGTATACCACTCTCCCATAACTCCGCGGTCTAACTCACGCCATCCCTCACCTAATATTGGCATTAAATCGGGAAGTTCTACAATTTCAGGTTGGTCTGCAGGATATCGTTCCGGATGTAGAATCTGTTCAGTTGTGACTG
>JAUWLJ010000136.1 GCA_030613705.1 Chloroflexota bacterium | reverse complement strand
GATCCGGATTTATTACGCCAGGCTAAGGTGGAGAGGGCAAAATACCTGATCGGGGTCATGGGAGATGATGGCGCCAATGCAGAAGTCGCAGTCCGGGCAGAAGAGCTGATGCAAGGGCGTACAACTGGTGTGCTGACTTGTCTAATTCACATTGTCGATCCCCAACTTTATGATTTGCTGAGAGAGAAAGAACTGGGGGATCAGAACCAATCTGGATATCGGTTGGAGTTGTTCAATATCTATGATCGTGGTGCACGCTTGATTTTAAAATCAATGGGAGAAAAGGGAGAAGGACAGATCCCGAGCCATATTCTGGTGGTTGGGATGGGGAAATTGGGAGAAAGCCTGATTCTGCAGGCGATCAAGCAGTGGCGAGAGAATAACGATTCAAAGAATGACCGCCTACAGATCACAGTTATCGATCGATATGCCCAGTTGAAAGCAGATTCTCTTTGTGTTCGCTTCCCACATTTGGAGCAGGTATGCAATTTAGAACCACTGCAGATGGAGGTGAATTCACCAGATTATCTGCGCGCAGAATTCCTTCATAATCCCCTGGGGCAGAGCGATGTGGAGCGTGTATATGTATGCCTGGATGATGATTCGCTTGGACTGCAGGCTGGCCTATCGCTGTTCCAACAAATGAAGACCCACAAGGTGCCGATTGTGATCCGGATGGTGGAAGATACTGGTCTGGCTACCTTATTGGGAGATGGTGATACTCATCAGGACTCATCAGAACTTCATGCCTTCGGCCTTCTCAATCAAACCTGTACAGCTGATCTACTGCTCGGTGGTACCCATGAGATTCTGGCACGTGAATTGCATTCCATTTATCTTAACGAACTTATATTAGATGAAGTACAAGCTGAGCAAAATGAGGCATTGGTCCCCTGGGAGCAACTGCCAGAAAGACTGAAAGAATCCAATAGAGATCAGGCTGCTAACATCGGAAAGACACTTGCTGAAACCGGGTACATTATCGCCCAAATGCGCGATTGGGAGGCAGGAGAACTGGAATTCTCCCCTCAAGAGGTTGAAATTATGGCGCGCAAGGAACATGAGCGCTGGTGCCGACAACGCAAACAAGCTGGATGGGTTTATGGACCCGAGAGAGATGAGGTTAAGAAGACCAATCCCGACCTTGTCGAATGGGATAAACTGCCAGAAGAAGAGAAAGATAAGAACAGGCGTTTCGTGCGTGGATTACCGCGCTCACTGGCCAGGGCGGGATTTCAGATTGAGCGTAATTAGTGAGAAACGTTTTCGCAGGAAATTTATCAGGAAGAATATTGTAGTACTTTCTTCAATCAATCGATCGAGCATCTCGGAGGAGAAAGAACATGGCCCATGATGTATTTATCAGTCACTCTAATAAAGACAAAACAGTTGCTGATGCGGTTTGTAGCACACTTGAAAAACGGGGCATTCGATGCTGGATCGCCCCCCGGGATGTTCCACCTGGCCAATCCTGGCCAGCAGCAATTGTCGATGCGATAAGTAATAGTAAAGTCTTTGTTCTCATCTTTTCAGACATTTCCAATCAGTCTAAACAGGTCACTACTGAGGTAGGGGAAGCATTTGACAATGGCATCCCCATTGTTCCTTTACGAATCGATGATGTTAAACCATCCCAGGAGATGGGTTATTACATCAAATCTATCCATTGGTTGGATGCAATGACCCCGCCAATGGAGCGACACCTCGATAAACTGGCTGAATCAGTAGAGGCTTTACTATCCGTTGAGGAGAAAGATCGACTACCAGCTGCTGAGCCCGTGTACGAAGCACCAGTGAAAAAGCGATGGCCTTTGCCGCTAGGGGTGACAGCCCTCATTGTCATTCTTGCAGTGGTGATTGTTGGAGCGATTGGAATTTGGGCAATTTCACAATTGGGTTCTACAACAAGTTCAACAAGTCCAGCAGAAGTTGCCTCTCCAACAAGTTCAACAAGGCCATCTGAAATTGCCCCACCAACAGAAGCTGCTTCTACAATAGAACTCGTGGAAAAACCCTCAGAAGTGACCTCTACCCCAGATACCGGGAGTGATTGGCGTCAATTATCCTTTTTGATCTCAAATCCACAACTTTGGGAGCAATCTGGGGATAACCGCTACACTGCATTAGGACAGAATGAAGTAGATGCATTTGCCTGGTCTACGGAAACGTTTACTGGAGATGTGACCATAAACCTGGATCTCGCAAGACCGCAGATCCAATCGGATGGGTGTGTCATCATATATGGTGATGGTCAAGAGCATTCTTATGGAAGCTTAATTTTTTGTGTGGACTGGGATGGTTTTGGGCTTGAAAAGCATACAATATATCACGAAGGTGAAAATATATTAGCATGGAATTTTAGTGATAACAATGCAGTTAAAGTCCATTCGCTAACAATTGAAATAATCGACGACTTAGCAACTATGTATGTTAACGGCGAAAAAGTGTTATCTTCAAGTTTCGACAGCAAGGAAATTGATCGCAGTGGAAGAATTGGTTTATATAAAAAATGGTTTGTTGAAGAGATTACATTTTCAAATATTCAAATAAAAAGTGCTAATCTTGGTACAGTTATTGACCAATCCTTGCCTGCTACACCAACACCACCAGCAACCGAAAAAGAAAAACAGGTGGTGTTGATTGCTCACCCATTATGCCCACAGCCAGGGCTCACTCCTTCGGATGAAATCATCGTCCGGGTCCGTTGGGGAGCAACTTCCCGAGAGTTAGCTGAGTCCAATGCAGACCACTTCACTTTTGTGTTCTTACTGGATGGCGAGGAATTCGAGGACATCAGACCCTATCGACAGCCTGTTGAATCTTACTCAGGATTAGAAGAGTATGGCTGTGGTCCAAGTCAAACTGGAGGTTGGGTTCACTGGGATGTACCTGTAGGTAAGTTGTCTGCTGGGACTCACATAATCGCGGTTGAACATATTCTTAATGAAACCGTTTCAGATGGATTTGATACCTACCCAGGAGGTTCGTTAGGACTCCTTGAAACCACATTTGAAGTTCAGCCATAATGCGATCTTGGGTTGAATCTCGATGGTTTATCAGATTATAGAACCTATAAAATATATATTTCCAAACAATAACCTCTGATAATTCCAGTGACTTATATTCTTTGTTTTCCGTCAAGTGGCCCTGGAATTTTCTGGAAATCCTCGAAATATAAGCTTACCAAATTTGTGTTAAGTCAGCTCGATTTCTATTGAGTTTTCCCGTAATACATATGTTGTTGTCTTCTATGCGTAAAATCCTGCAGGTACCTTTATTTCACTTCGGTTTGTTATAAAATGTGCTAATATGAGAAAATATGATGGCTAATATATTTTCTAAGGATTAGGTAAATATCAATGATAGTGAAGGACTTTTAAGCAAGTGAATTCATTCTTGTTTGTAACTGGAAGAGGAAAAGGAGAAGAATAGGCGATTTGTGCACGGTTTTCCACCACTATTGGCGCGGGTGGGTATTCAAATTGAGCGGGAGGACGCTGCAAGGGTCAATGCTTCATCACGGAGCTGAGTTTAGATAACAGAACTCAAACAATTAAGTCCTTGTAAACAGATAAAAAAATTACGGGAAAGGAAAAGACAATTTAGCTAGCAAGTAGCATTCGCATCACCACCACTCTGATCTGAGACCTGATGAGGGCAGGATCGCAGATTGAACAGGAAATTCGGTTCGATTGAATATCTAAGGAGGCTCAATGTCTGATGTTTTCATCTCCTACTCGCGCAAAGACATTGCATTTGCGCGCCTGCTGCATAAAGCCCTGGAAGAAAGTGAGATTGAGACCTGGATCGACTGGCAGGATATCCCCCCCAGCGCAGATTGGTTGGCGGAGGTGTACGAAGCGATTGAGGGGGCAGACACATTTGTCTTTGTGATAAGCGAGACATCCATCGCCTCGGATATCTGCCAGCTCGAAGTTGCCCACGCCGAGAAGAACAACAAGAGATTGATCCCGATTGTGGTCAATGAAATAGAACCTGGATCCGTTCACCCCACGCTGGCTGCATTAAATTGGATATTCTTCAAGGAAGGAGATGAGTTTCAGCCAGCGGTACAATCGTTGATCGAGGCCATTCAGATCGATCAGGACTGGGTCAAGCAGCACACGCGTCTCCAAATACGGGCATTGGAGTGGGACCGCAACGAGCAGGAGACAGGCTACCTGCTGCACGGACAGGATTTAGGGCAGGCAGAAGACTGGCTCTCTCAATCTGCGGAAAAAGATCCCCAACCAACAGCTCTGCAAACACAATACATCTTAGCCAGCCGCCAGGCAGCCACCCGCCGCCAGCGACTTACTTTAGTTGGTGTCGCCACCGGTCTGGTGGTCGCCATCGGGTTGGGTATACTGGCATGGACCCAGCGCAATCAGGCGGTCAGCGAAGGCAACATGCGAGCGACTGCCCAGGCGGAGGCAGTCAGCGAAGCCCAAGCGCGCGCTACTGCCCAGAACGTTGCTGAAGCCGCCAGCACAGAAGCGGTCGCGCAGCGCAATGAGGCCCAACACCAGACCCTGCTGGCGCGCTCAGGGTTCTTTGCATTGGAATCCTTCTCCCACCTGGAGGACAGCCTGGACCTGGCCACACTGTTAAGCATCGAAGCCGGGAACAATGCTGACACGCTCCAGGCCCGCGGCAGTTTGCTAACTGCGCTGCAGTACTACCCGCAGCTCGATCGCTACCTGCACGGTCATACAGGCAGGGTCAGCGCTGCGGCATTCAGTCCGGACGGTGAAATCCTGGTGACCGCAGGCTGTGCGAAAGAGGATCCTATATCTAAATCGTGCTCCGAGGGGGAAATCCTGCTGTGGGACATTCCAGAAGGAGAGCTGATCCAACGCCTGGAAGCGGTGCATACCGGCTTTATGTCCGACCTGGAGTTCAGTCCTGATGGTTCGATGATGGCATCCAGCAGTTGGGGCGGAGACATCGCGCTGTGGGATACAGAAACCTGGCAGCTGGCCGGTGACCCTATTATCACGGAAACAAGCGGGCGATTACCAGGCATCGCATTCTATCCAGATGGGAAAATATTAGTCTCCAGTCACGAGACATCATTTCTCAATCCCGTTGACGAGACAAATGTTTTCAGTGCTGAGATCCGCTTCTGGGACACTGCGACGGGTGAAATGATTGAAGGCGCCCCTTTCATCGGACACATGCCGTTCACCAGCCTGGAATTCAACCCGGACGGCGAGACCTTCGTCACTGCTATCAATTCTGGCCCAATAGTCCGATTGTGGGACGCAGACACACGCCAGATCATCCCCGAATCCTTTTCCGATTATGAAGCTGTGCCTCACAGCCTGGCTTTCAACCCCAGCGGAAGCACACTCGCCTTGGGGAATTTTGATGGCAGTATCATTTTTTGGGATATGGAGACTGACCAGCAGATTGGGGATGCGCTACTTGGTCACAGTGAACGTGTCACGTGCTTAGCGTTCAGCCCGGATGGGAAAACGCTGGCTTCGGGAAGCGAAGACCGCACTATCGTGCTGTGGGATGTACAGTCCGGCGAAATGCTCTCTGAGCCGCTGCACGGACACAGCGAGAGCATCACAGGTTTGACTTTTCATCCCGAAGAAGAGCTGCTGGTATCAAGCGCCGATGATCACAAAGTGATCCTGTGGAACCTGAACCAGATGAGCCGCGTTGCAGAAACGCTTACAGAGCATTCCGGAACAGTCTGGAGCGTGGTCTACAGTCCCGATGGCAGCAAGTTGGCTTCCAGCGGTGTGGATGGGAACATCATCCTGCGCGACCTGAATGAAGAGGGAGAAGATATGGTGCTCAGAGGCCATGAGGGGCAAGTATATACCCTGGAATTCAGCCCGGATGGGAACATCCTGGCCTCCGGCGGCCAGTACGCGAAAGTACGCTTGTGGGATACGTCCACAGGAGAACTGATTGGGGAACCGCTCAGCGGGCATACTGATCCCGTGATCAGCCTGGCATTCAGTCCAGACGGGGAGATACTGGCAGCAGGGAGCATGGACAACACTATCACGCTGTGGGATACACAAACTGGAAAAATGATCGGTGAGCCTATCGATAAACACCAAGGGATGATAAACGGTTTGCATTTCAGCCCGGTCGATGAAAGCGTGCTGGCATCGACCAGCTGTACACACCCCGATGAGAGATTTTGCAATGAGGGAGAGATTGGCATCTGGGAGAT
>JAUWLJ010000141.1 GCA_030613705.1 Chloroflexota bacterium | reverse complement strand
ACGTGATTAGTGAAGCAGGCGGGGATACGGTTGCGGAGATCGCATTGTTCGATGTTTATCGTGGTGGACAAGCAGGTGAAGGGAAAAAGAGTCTGGCTTTTAGCTTGAAGTACCAAAAACCAGACCGCACATTGACTGACGAGGAAGTCTCACGCATCCGGAAGAAAATTGTAAAGCAACTGGATCAAAAATTAGAAGCCCAGCTGCGGAGTTGAACAAAGCTAACTAACATGGAAAACAAGAACCTTGGAATTGCCATCACGGTTGTTGCTGTATTACTCTGCGGCCTCCCAGGTTTAGCAAGCCTGTGTGTCGGCGCAATCATCGCATTTGGTGGTCCTTTTTTGGGTGAATCAAGAAGTGATTTACTATTTAGCTTAAGTTTGCTGTGTGCTGGTTTGATCTTTCTCATAATTCCGATCGTGGCAGGAATTTTGACCTTCCGCAAACGAACTCCAACAATAGTGGCTATCCCCTCTGGTGAACCTATTCCCCCTCCCAGCTAGATCTCTAACCGATGAGATGAACGGGTTGGCGAATTCTGCCAACCTGTTTTTATTTTATTTGATCTAGAATTTGGACTGCCAGATCGTAGCGGTTGAAGGCTGGCATCAAGTAGATACCTTTCGTCCAGGAACGCATTTGTTGAATCAATTCTACGGCTATACGCACACCCTCTTGAGGGGCTTCCTCCCCCGCATCAATAATCCGCTGCTGGATACTCTCCGGAATGACGATCCCAGGTACTTCATTATGTAAAAACCCTGCATGCCGGGGATTAATAAGTGGTAATACACCAACCAATATCGGCACTTGTAAAGTTCCTTTTTCGTGTTGGTATTTCTCAAGAAATGATTCCGCAACTTCTGGCTGGTAGATCGGTTGTGTGAGGATAAAGTCTGCTCCAGATTCAATTTTCCGATGCAGATACTTAATTTCCCGGTCAATATCCTGAGGATTAAGATTTAGCGCACAACCGACAAAAAAAGATGTCGGCTGGCCAATTTCCACACCTGCGTGATCTAAACCTAAATTGAATCCACATTTGATCAATCTGATCAGTCCAGAGGGGACTAAATCAAAATCGTCCATCGCATCTGGATAATCGCCGATCTCTGTCGGATCTCCCATAACGACGAACACATTGCGAATATCCATCGCGTGGGCTGCAAGCAAATCCCCCTGCACCCGCAGCAGATTGCGCCCGCGAGTGGGAAAGTGGAGAACTGTCTCCACATGAAATTCGCGCTGTATTAGATTACATACCGCCCAAGGACTCATCCGCATCCGAGCCATAGGGCTGTCGGCGATATTGATCACATCTGCCCCACCTTCAGCCAGCAAGCTGGCTCCTGCCAATAACTTATGGGTTGATAAACCCCTCGGCGGGTCCATTTCAACTGAAACGACAAACTCACCTGAGACCAGCTTGCGTGACAGTTTTGATGGTTGATCAGCAGTGATCAGCGAAGGTTCGCTATCCTCAAAAGATATCCCGATACCATTTGCTAAGATATCAAGGGCTGGTTTCTGTAATGCTTCTTGCATCTCTGCGATATGCTTTGGAGTGGTTCCACAGCAACCGCCGATCAGACAAGAACCCGCTTCCCTTAATGCGCGCGCATAATCACCAAAATAATCTGGACTAGCAGGATACATAATGCGCCCACCGACTCGCTCCGGCCATCCAGCATTAGGCATCGCCGAAAGTCGGGCATCCGGGACCGCTTTGTGCATCTGCCGTATAATGCGTAATATCTGAGCTGGACCTCCCGAGCAATTCACGCCAATCACATCTGCTCCACTTTGACTGAGGGCTTCAGCCACAATGGCGGGGGAATCACCGAGTAATGTGCGTTCATCCCTCGTAAAGGTCATCGATGCAACAATCGGCAGCTCACAAACCTGATGAGCTGCGGCAATCGCTTCCTGCATCTCGTATAAATCGCTCATCGTCTCGAGGATGAGCAAATCCGCTCCTGCCTCGCATAAGGCCTCGATTTGTTCAGCAAACACTTGACGTGCATCTTCAGTCTGAACACGCCCATAGGGAGCCAATCGCACGCCCAATGGACCCACATCACCTGCGACCAGCACATTCTTAAACGATGCCATCACCACCCGCTGGGCGAGATCAACCCCGGCGTGATTGATCTGCCTCACCTGGTTTTCTAAATCGTGGTCTGAGAGTTTGTAACGGTTTGCCCCAAAGGTATTGGTCTGAATGATCTGCGCTCCAGCTTCAATATATGCACGGTGAACCTCAGCGACCAAATCCGGGTTGGACAGGTTGAGAGCATCGAAGCACTGGTCGAATCCGATACCTTGGGTATTGAGCATAGTACCCATTGCCCCATCCGCCAGGATTGGCCGATCAGTAGATGCAATCAAATCTAGAAACCCAATCTTTGCGGGAAATGATTCTCTGTCTTCCGGTTGTTCAGGATTGGAAATATTCTGCATAAAGATATTCTCTGCTACCAATAAATTCTTCTCCCCAGCGGATACTGATCGAATTTACCGTGGGGTCCTTTCTTTGCTCGAGCCAAAACTTTCTCTATTGAGCCGCGATATCCATGGAGACTTTCCAACCGCCAGGTCCCTCCACCTCAGCATATTCAGTGAACATACCTCGCTCCACCTGACTGGAATGACCTGCGATAGCTACCTCAAACGGTGTTAGATTTCCCTATTCTCTTATGCTAACTCCCAGGGTGGCGTTCCGCTGCCTCCCGCTCCGTGTAGCGATTGTTGGATTCGTTCACCAAATTCTGGAAGGATATCAGCTGTCGCAGCCAGCAATCCAAAACAACCGGAGATCATCATATCTCCAAATGGTACAGCAAAGTATGGATTGAGGCTCGAATTTCGCATCATATTGCGGCGCGGACCGGTGACCGCCACACCAAAATCCCCATCATTAAGTGATAAAGGTTTAGAAGCATATATTAATGCGCCATGACCGTGATCGTCGAATATGTCCGCATGCTTCAAGCTGCCATCTGCCAACGAGACCAGCAATCGCTCTAATTTCTGAAGGTCGATTAGACCAGTATGGTGTTCAAAGACACCTTCGATCCCGCTGGGGCCTAAACGGAAAGCAAGAGAGTGAAAATTTCCTACGTTAACAACCATTACCCTATGATGATTAGACAGCTCTGGATCAAAGGTCGCACCAAGCACAGCTGCTGGAGCGGTGTCCATCACCACCAGGGGTACATCCAAACCCCTTGCGGATTTCACGACCGCCTCAAGGCGGGTCATGATCGGAGGCACCTCTTCACTCCGATAAGCGAAGGCACTTAATCGATTCTCAGCTTGAATACGGGCATCGAGATAATCAAAACGAAACTGGCGGTCGGAATATCCTGGAGGGGCATCGCCATGATCAAAGACTGCTACCGCAACTGCAGCCAGGTTGCTCAACGAAACTCCGAATGCTTGCAATGATTGTTGAATTCTGGAAAAATCAAAGTCCAACAACTCGATGTGAGTAGCTTTGCCCTCGAACTGCCGAGCTTCATCATCGCTGACTACCTGGATACCGGTCTCCTTAACAACATCCAGATCATCATTAAAGGAACGGGCTGCATCAGGTGTCGCGTAAACTGCAAGTCCTGCCCGCAAATGATCTTCTACCGCCCAGTGACTCGGGCCACCCCCCATGGTGACTCCCGTTAACAACACAGTCTCTCTCTTGCGAGTTGCCTCCTGCATTTGTTGGCGGACGATCATAGTTGGAGATGGAACAACCAGCTTAAAACCATTCTCCAAATCAAGACGCGAATCGTACAGAAAGATATCCTGAGTTCCAGTGCCTACATCAACAGTTAGAATTTGCATGATTTCCGACCTTGCATGGATGATCTTGGCAATCATAGCACAAAGTTCTCTCCCGAACAGTGAAATTCGGACAATTTATGGTTAATATATTGAATCACCTGCCAGAAAAGATCCAGAGTATTCGAAATTAACCTCAATCAAGAAAAAAATGAAACGCGGTATACTTCCTTCATTCTGATTATCGAGGTAAACCATGTCCCTTGAGTCCGAGCGCAAACGTTGGGAAAAGAAGACGCTCGCACCAGCGAGCAAGCGGTTTCCAGAGCGAAAGAATGAATTTACAACTTCATCCGGCATCCCGCTGCCCCCGACACTCGTCCCTCGAGATTCTGAGCATTCGTATCTGAATGAACTCGGTTTTCCAGGAGAATATCCTTTCACCCGCGGAGTCCAACCATCCATGTACCGCGGCCGGTTATGGACGATGCGCCAATACGCCGGTTATGCATCCGCAAAAGAATCCAACCAGCGCTATCGCTATCTTCTTGAACATGGGCAAACTGGCCTTTCGGTTGCCTTCGATCTCCCAACACAGATTGGTTACGATTCTGATGATTCATTAGCTCTTGGAGAAGTGGGAAAAGTTGGTGTCGCCATTTCGTCATTGGAGGACATGGCTACTTTGTTCCATGATATTCCATTGGGAGATGTTTCTACGAGTATGACAATCAATGCCCCAGCCGCGATTTTGCTCGCCATGTATGTGGCAGTCAGTAAACGGCATGGTATCGAGATAAACCAGCTGCGCGGGACAATCCAAAACGACATCTTGAAAGAGTACATCGCGCGCGGCACATACATTTTTCCGCCTGAACCCTCTATGCGCTTGATCACAGATATCTTCTCATTCTGCCAAAGAGAAATTCCTCACTGGAACTCCATCAGCATCTCCGGATACCATATCCGGGAAGCAGGCTCTACTGCCGTTCAGGAAGTTGCCTTTACTATGGCCAATGCGATTGCATATGTCGAAGCCGCGCAAAGTATCGGTCTTGATATCGACCAATTCGCACAGCAGCTTTCATTCTTCTTTAATGCCCATAATAATTTTCTGGAGGAAATCGCAAAATTCCGGGCCGCACGACGATTGTGGGCACGATTGATGGCTGAGCGATTCGGAGCCAAGAACCCAGCCTCGATGAGAATGCGTTTCCACACTCAGACCGGCGGTTCCACGCTGACAGCCCAACAACCTGAAAACAACGCCGTCCGAGTGGCATTACAAGCTCTGGCAGCTGTCATGGGGGGAACCCAATCTTTACATACAAACAGCATGGATGAAGCTTTATGGCTGCCCACAGAGAAAGCGGTCCGTTTAGCTTTGCGTACTCAGCAGGTGATCGCCTACGAATCCGGAGTGGCAGACAGCGCAGACCCGCTGGGTGGGGCATATCTTGTAGAGTACCTGACGGATCAGATTGAGCAGCGCGCCCAAGCTTATCTTGACAATATTGACCAAATGGGTGGTGCCCAATCTGCGATTGAACAAGGCTACATTCAAGGTGAGATTCAGGAAGCAGCTTATCAATACCAGAGAGAGTTAGAGGCCAAGGACCAGATCGTGGTTGGGGTCAACGCTTTTGAGGTCGACGAGGATCTTGAATTGGAACCTCTTCGTGTCGATCCCAGTATTGAGGCGGAACAATGTCAGCGCCTGGCAGAGCTGCGCAAACGTAGGGATCAGACTCGGGTTCATGAGATGCTAACCCAGCTGGAAACAGCTGCTCACGGGGATGAAAATCTGATGCCGGTTTTCATCGAGAGCGTTGAGAATGATGTAACTTTAGGTGAAATTTGTAAAACCTTGCGTCAGGTGTGGGGGGAATACCAGCCGCCGGTCTGGATATGAGGAAATAAATACATGCCTAAGATAAAAAAAATCAACCATGTTGCCATCGTCGTCGAACATATCGATGATGCACTAACATTCTGGCGTGATGGATTAGGTTTGGAAATCAAACAATATAAGGATGTTCCAGAACAGGAAGCTCGGGTGGCTTTCCTTCCCTTGGGTGAATCTGAAATTGAACTTGTTGAGCCCACCTCTAACAACTCGGGGGGTGCCCGTTACCTAAAAAAACGCGGACCAGGAATGCACCATGTTTGCTTCGAGGTAGAAGATATCCGAGATTCACTGCAGCAGTTAAACAGCAAAGGATTCAGGTTGATCAACGACACGCCACAAGTAGGTGATGACGGGAGAAAGTAT
>JAUWLJ010000343.1 GCA_030613705.1 Chloroflexota bacterium | reverse complement strand
CATGCGTGAAATTTTCTACCCATCTACCATCGCCGTGATAGGTGTTTCTGCAAAAGCGACCAATCTGGGTCGCAACATTGTCGCCAATCTGGTGGAATATGGTTTTAACGGCATCGTCTATGCAGTCGGACCCAACGGAGGCATGATCGAAACCCGGCGCATCTACCGCTCGGTGGGGGATATCCCCGACCATATCGACCTGGCAGTGATCCTGACGCCGGCCCAAACGGTGCCGACGATTTTGGAAGAATGCGGACAAAAAGGGATCCGCTGGGCTATCATTGAGACCGCCGGTTTCAGAGAGTACACCGATGAGGGACGTCAGCTGGAGGATGAGATCTCCCGGGTAGCCGAAGAGTATGGGATTCAGTTTGTGGGTCCGAATTGTATCGGGGCGATCAATATGGAAAATGGGATGTGGGTCCCGTTTCCGCGCCTGACAAAGTTCGTCAAGTCAGGTGACGTTTCCATGATCACCCAAAGCGGTGGAGTCGGCATGAGCGCCCTGAATTTGATGGCCAACGAGGGTCTCGGACTGAATAAATTTGTCTCGGTCGGCAATATGCTCAATATCGATGCGGAGGACATGCTGGAGTATCTGATCACGGATGAAGGCACCCGTTTGATCTTCATGTATTTGGAGAGCATCCGCGACGGCAGAAGGTTAATGGAGATCGTCCGCAAGTCTCACAAGCCGGTGGTGATCTTCAAGGCCAATATTGGGGAGTTGGGGAAGAACATCGCCCAATCTCACACGGCCTCGCTGGCCAGTGACGACAAGATCGTCGCAGCCGCATTCCACCAGGCCGGGATCATTCGCGTTAACTCCGCCACTTCCGTGGGTAATAACCTGAAAATTTTAGGCTTGCCCCCGATGAAGGGCAAAAACCTGGCTATTATTTCACGTTCCGGAGGGCATGCGGTCATCGCCGCGGATGCCACCGAACTGGCAGGTTTCAACCTGGCACATTTCCCGGAGAGTTTTTTGCGCGAGATCGAAAAGCACTTCCGCGCCTCGGTGATCAGGTTGACCAACCCACTCGATCTCGGTGACCTTTTTGATCTGAACGTTTACGCTCAAATCGTCGAGCAGACCTTACAGCTGGAAGATGTGGATGGGATCGTCTTCCTGCACACTTCGCTCTCTGAATCGGAAAACCTGACCAGTAGGAAATTATTAGATCGCATGATCGAGCTGGTGGAAAAGTATGATAAACCAGTCGCGTATTACATCTCGGCTGCTGCGGAAGAAGTCAACTACTTGAAGCAAAATTACGATTTCCCGATCTTCACCCAGGTTGTAGAGACGATCCGCGCGCTGGGGATGAGCCATCACTATTACGTTCGATCCGCTAAAATCCGTACTAAAGCTGAAACCCCGGTCTACAAAGTCAATCGCAAGGGTGTGAAAGACCTGATCTCACAGGCGAAAACTGAACGGCGCGACTTGTTGATCTCGGAGGCGCTCCAGGTATTGGAGTTTTATGGGATTCCCACTGTGCCCAGCGTGATCGCTTTGACGGTCGAGGAAGCGCAATCTGCGGCTGAGGAGATCGGCTATCCGGTGGCGATAAAAATCGTGGCCGAACAGATTTCGCACAAGTCTGATGTGGGCGGGGTGCAGTTGAACCTGCGCAGCAGCCCTGCGGTGGCAGAGGCTTTTGAGGAAATGATGGAGCGCATCCAGCAGGCATATCCAGATGCGAAATTGGATGGTGTTCTGGTACAGCCGATGGTTAGCGGAGGCCGCGAGTTGATCCTGGGCGGGCGGCAAGATCCCCAATTTGGGCCGGTTGTGCTGGTTGGTCTGGGCGGGATATTTGCGGAGATTTTTGAGGAGTCGCAAGTGCGTGTGGCACCCGTCACACAGCGTGCAGCTTTGGAAATGATCGAAAATCTGCGCGGCTACCCAATATTGGCCGGCGCACGGGGGCATAAACGCGTCGATATTGATTCTGTGATCGAGACCCTGCTGCGCATCTCCCAACTGCTGACTGATTTCCCAGAAATCATGGAATTGGATATCAATCCCCTGCGCGTCTTTCATGAAGAGGATGGCTGCAAGGCGTTGGACGCGCGTATTATTTTAGATTGAAGAAAAGATTTCCATTGTTGCCTGGAGCAAAGTGTGGCGCGAGGGAAACTATTGTAATTTAGATAATTGATCCAGGGGCATAACCTGGGGCCAGTATTTCTTGTTTATCTTTCTGGGTACCCTCAAGAATCAAAACGGCCAGAAGATTGGCAGCACCAGCATCACCACCACCAGCACGACCAAAGTCAGGGGTAGGCCGACTTTGAGGTAATCGCTGAAGCGATAGCCGCCGGGACCCATGACCAGCAGATTAGCCGGGTGAGCAACGGGACTTAAGAAGACCGCGGAAGCGGCAACAGCAACGGTCATCGCCAGGGGATAGGGAGAGATCCCCAGATCGCTAGCGGTATTAAGCGCGATAGGTGCCAGCAGCACAGCCACAGCCGGGTTGGGCATCACTTGAGAAGCGAGGGAGGTCAGGATAAACAGACCAACCATCACAACCATCGGTCCGTAGACACCGAGCAGACCTACCATCCAGGTCGCCACAAAGCTGGCTGCTCCGGTTTTCTGCATGGCGATCCCTAACGGGATCATGCCGGCGATCAGGAAAACGGCTTTCCACTCGATGGCACGGTAAGCCTCATCCAT
>JAUWLJ010000221.1 GCA_030613705.1 Chloroflexota bacterium | reverse complement strand
AATCGTTCCTCACCGTCAGGTATCCTCGTTCACTCCTGCGGTCAAGCAGAGGGCAGATCGGTGGCATCTTCAAACCTCCCCTCCGACAGGATTATTATTTCGAGAGCCAGATGATATCCCAAGTGCACTCGAGGATTGGCGACAAATCAATGCTGCAGATTACAAAACCAACTCAGAAAAATCAAACCGTCTCCAGCAACGACGAAAAATAATAACATTTCAAGCCATGGCGAATGAATTAAAAGCATGCCTGCAGGATGCAACTCAAATCTATCTTACAAGACAGGATCTGTATTACGAGATGTTAATTAATGGGATATCCTACATAACGTTAAATTTTTCTTGGGAGCATACCGCAAGGATCTATCATGAACTTATTCACTATGGACCTAACTTGAATCGGGATTAAATTGGTATTTAGATCCGCGCGAAACAGCTTCTTTAGTAAGAAATCACTCATACTCAAGACAATGAATTATTTTCAATCGGTTAAAATAAAACAACAATCCCGAGACAGACGGTTGATCTAGATTAAATATGTTTTGTATCTCAATGAGAACAATATACACTGCTGTGGTAAATAAACTCCTTTTCCTTTGCATGATATACTTCTAAATTACTCCCAAAATATCTTAAAATCCTGAAGTGATTTTTTCAATTCACCAATAACCATCTACATGAATACCCGATAAACCTCTCAAACCTTTTTATCAATATGTCATCGGAGGCAACCATGGAATATACAAACTTAGGGCGGACTGGATTGAAAGTAAGTCGGTTATGTCTCGGAACGATGAATTTTGGACCACAAACAGATGAAGAGACAAGCCACAATATAATGGATCGGGCTTTAGACCTGGGAATAAATTTCTTTGATACAGCCGATGTATATGGGTGGAAATTAGGTAAGGGAATCACTGAGCAGATTATCGGTCGCTGGTTGGCAAAAGGGGGTGGAAGACGAAACGATATCGTGCTTGCCACCAAAGTTTATGGGAAGATGGGGGAAGGACCGAACGATGGGCGGCTCTCCGCCAAGCATATTCGCCTGGCATGTGAAGATAGCCTGCGCCGGTTACAAACAGATTACATCGACCTTTTTCAAATGCATCATGTAGACCGAGAGACTCCCTGGGAAGAGATTTGGCAGGCCATGGAACAATTGGTAGCACAGGGAAAAGTTATTTACATCGGCAGCAGTAATTTTGCTGGATTGAATATCGCCAAAGCCCAATTCTCAGCTGAAGAGAGGCATTTCCTTGGACTGGTAAGTGAGCAAAGTGTTTATAACTTAATTGATCGGATGATTGAACTGGAGCTTATCCAAACTTGCAGGGAATTTGGAATTGGATTAATCCCCTATAGTCCACTTGCTGGTGGATTACTGGGTGGAGTATTGGAGAAAGATTTGCAAGGCAGGCGCGCCTCAGATCATATAAAGAAACGCATTGATGAGTACTCAGAACAGCTGAGGACATATGAAGCATTTTGTCTCGAGTTGGGAGTAGAACCTGCCAATGTCGCCCTGGCCTGGTTGCTTTCGAATCCTGTTGTAACAGCGCCAATTATCGGTCCAAGAACAATGGAACAACTTGAAGCCAGCCTCAAATCCCTGGAGATCGATTTTTCTGATGAGCAATTGGTCAAATTAACGAATATTTGGCCTGGTCCAGGTGGTGAAGCGCCTGAGGCATATGCCTGGTAAACATTTAATCCACGGGTTATGAAATTCTTCCTTTTTGACAGCTGGTCTGGAAAAAGTGTGAATTTCAAGATCTTGGCATCAAGAGTGACTCATTGGTGAAACTCACAAAACCTTCCCTAATAATACCGTCAATTTTGGTTCTCATTTTCGTTGTCGCATATTCGACTACACCAGCGGTAGGCAGAGAATTGAATGCTGGTGTCAGTATTCTGGATGAACCCATCGACCAAAGGCAGACAATCCGAATTAATCAGCAAGTTGCGGCAACTATCAATGTAAATCTACAGATCATAGAACATAATGCACCCACCAAGGCATCAGTCCCTCTCAATAGTGACTCCCAAGCTGATTCAGAGACTGAGCTCAACACCAGTACTCCAACACCTAAACCTATACCGGTACAAACTGGATCGGTAAACTTACCGATCGTTATCGGTGCATTAGCGATCATTCTTGTGATAATCCTGGCATGGTTTTTTGTTGGATACTTACCGGCTAAAAATAAAGAAAAAACTCTTTAATCAAGATCGCATTCATTATCATTTCAACTGCCATAAAAATCCAATTCACAAACTAATATATTGTCTGTAATCATTCTGTAATAATCTCACGATAAGATAGGAAAATGGAGCAACCGGATGGCCAAGGATCTAATCTTAATCGTTGAAGATGAACCGAGTATCGCGGAAGTAGTCGGCCTGTATTTAAATAGAGCTGGTTATCAAGTAACCTTTGCTCGTGATGGTCTCGAAGCTCAGAATAAAATCGAATCACACTTACCTGATTTGATAGTGATGGATCTAATGCTACCAATTGTTGATGGATTCGAGCTGACACGCTGGCTGCGCGATCGTAACGATGTCCCAATAATTATGCTCACTGCCAGACGAGATGAGGTCGACCGTATTGCTGGTTTAGAAATGGGTGCAGATGATTATATTCTCAAACCGTTTAGCCCCCAAGAAGTCGTCAGTCGAGTTCGTGCCGTATTACGGCGAACCAGTCCCAAACCTGGAGAGCCAAGTGAGAAACCCCTAAGTTATCCATCTATGGAAATTGATCCGCAAACTCGGCTGGTTACTATCGATAAAAGGGAAATCACGCTTACCGCTAAAGAATTTGATACCTTGTGGTTGCTTGCCCAGCATCCAAGACAAGTATTTACGCGCAACCATGTCCTCGAACGAGTGTGGGGAATCTCGGATTATATCGATCCGAGCACCGTCACAGTTCATATTCGGCGCTTGCGTGAAAAAATCGAACCTGATCCTTCCAACCCACAACATCTTCTCACTGTTTGGGGAGTCGGCTACAAATTTGAGCCATGAAATAATAGTGATTAAATTTTATAAAATCGTGATTACAACTATTCCAAATTAATTCCTAATATTTCACACGTTCCTCGCATGCAACCAAAAACTCTCTCATTTCAATTGTCAACACCTGCCCGTTTTATTCTCGCATTGCTGATTATCCTCACTTTAGCAGTGATTGGGTTCTATATCGTATTTCAACCTCCCTTTGGTGAAGTATGGCTCATCACAGGATTCTTACTGATCACAACCATGATTTCTGCTGCTGCTGGATATGCCGCATACCGCCTTGGTTGGATGAATCGATCGCCAAATATCCGCACAGCATTCTTAGGCAGTTATGCTTTAGCGAGCCTGTTAACATTTATTAATGTGTGGCTCACCGCGAGACTAATGTTTACCGATCAACATGACCTGCTGCTCGGAACTGTGCTGTTGATTTTTGCAGGGGCAATCGCAATGGCACTTGGCTACCTTTTATCTTCATCCTTTCTTGATCGCATCCAGTCACTTGATCATGCCGCGAAAAAAATTGCCAGTGGAAATTTATCCGTTAGAGTGCCAATCGAAGGTCGAGACGAGCTGGCAGATTTGGCTCGAACTTTCAATGATATGGCTTCACAATTAGAGGAGACTGCAAAGAAGCGCAAGGAATTAGAAACCCTACGTAAGGAATTGATCGCCTGGATCGGGCATGATTTACAAACCCCGTTGACATCGGTCTCTGCGATTATTGAAGCCCTTGCAGATGGTATGGTTCAGGATCGAGAAACTGAACAACGCTACTATAAACAGGCAAAGAAAAACATCTCCGCTCTTTCCCATTTGATTGATGACATGTTTCAAATGGCTCAAATTGATGCAGGTGGATTGGAATTGAACATTGAATCGGTCTCAATTTCAGATTTAATCTCTGACACCCTGGAAAGTTTTACTGAGTTAGCAAAAAACAAAGAGATTACATTGCAAGGCAGCGTTGCACCAGATCTCGGAGAGGCTCAGATCGACGCGCAGCGGATAAATCGTGTTTTGAATAACTTAATTGATAATGCTATTCGGCATACGCCTGATTATGGTCTGGTAGAGGTGCGCGCTAACAAATTTGTTCAGGAAATTATCGTCGATGTACTAGACAACGGAGAAGGGATCCCTTCTGAGGATCTCCCCCACATTTTCGATCTTTTTTATCATGGGGAGTTGTCACGACGCAGCTCGACAAGCGGCACTGGTTTAGGATTAGCTATCTCTAAAGGGATTATTGATGCACATGGGGGCGAAATTATGGTTCACAGCCAACCAGGCCAAACACGTTTTACCTTCATTATTCCCCAAAAATGAATGGGATAAAAAAATAAATCACCTTCGTTGACAGACCAGCTTCCATCGTGTAAACTGACTGCCAATGACATTACCCACGTTTATTTTCGGGGGTCTAATCGCTACTTTGTATGGCGCTATCTTTCACCTTGTCCGTGGTGGCGGGATGGGCAGGATGTTGGTATATATCATTCTAAGTTGGGTGGGATTTTGGTCGGGACATTTCCTCGCTGAGCAGTTAAATTGGGATTTTCTGAACATTGGCACACTCCACCTCGGAATCTCTACTCTATCCAGTTTTGTATTCATGATATTTGGTCATTGGGTATTTCTCGGTAGAAATCCACCCAAACTTTGACCAGTTTCTCCCCAACTTGAGAATAAGAAGTTAC
>JAUWLJ010000177.1 GCA_030613705.1 Chloroflexota bacterium | reverse complement strand
GCGTGCACTCCCAGTGACTGTCGTAATCAGGCTATTAATCTTAGGCTCCCAGGTAGCAAAACAGCCTTCACTATATTGGCTGGCAATGGCATCCGGCACCGAAGGCACAGTTGCCAGATTCGTAACCATTATCATTTCAGTGAAGAATTGACGCTGGCCCAATTCATATCCAGCTCTCTGCATCGCAGCTGGAGTTTCAAGTGAATTCCAAACCTCTCTCGTTATTGGGTCACCAACTAATTGGTGATCTGTGATCTCATTGGTGCTCATGGCGGTGACGATTCTTCCCATGATATCTTCATAGAACAAATCTGGATCGGAGGCATCGATCCTTGGATGGGCACCGACTAAATCGAAAACGTATGCCTGCTCAACTTTCTTATGACCAACAACCAGCAGCACGCGAATACTCATGCTCTGAGTTTGGACTGTCCGCAATAATGCCAGGATTGGTCCGCCGCGCTTTCCCTGCTCGTACAAGGTATGGTATGCCTCTGGTCCCAGACCAGGTAAAGCAAAATCCATCGGATCAGGTGGATCTTTCTTCAACACCCGCTCAAAATAATCTAATTTACCCTGTACTTCTTCTGGAGTAGCCTGCACAATCGTGAAAACTGTCGGAGAATGGTCCAGGTTGTACTTTCGCCGAGCAGTGAAGATCAATGCATCCCGCCAGCGGATTGGCTGATTAAATTGGGAAGTGGTCATTAACACCTCAGTATCCGGACCTGGCTCATCGGAAACATTGTGACCAGCATTGCGAAATCGATCGAGAAGGTTTTCTGCAAAGTCTTCAAGTAGAGGGGATTCCTGGGCTGGCACATAAGATAATTTGATTTTCCGCCACCAGGTGTGCGCAATTTGTAAATTTGGTTCAGGTTGTATCATATTCATGCCAATAATCCTTCCTCACGGGTGATTAAACAATAAACTCTTAGGGGATAACTTTTAACGATTATCAATCTGCTTCTGAGATACGCTGCCTCAAGCAATTTGAATTACAACTACCTCCGATATATGTATCATTAGCAAGTGATACATTCAAATATCATGGGGCTATTGGGTATCAAGTATTTTAGCAGATAATCGATAGTTTTTACGTAAACTTCGAGATCAATTTTCTCATTTCTGATCTATTCCACTTATGAGATCAAAAAGTCTTGCGTCACTGGAAATTATTCTGTATACTGGTTCCTATCTCCAAGATTATTTAATAAAATGAGAGGGCAGCTTATGACCGAACTCCTTTATCAGAAAGATAGCTACATCCAAGAATTTCAGGGGATGATCTCCAGGATTGATTCTGAGAATAACGCCATGATATTAAATCAAACTGCGTTTTATCCTGGAGGCGGTGGCCAACCTGCAGATTCAGGCCAATTAACAGTTGGAGAATCGGATTTCCGGATCAAAAGAGCCCGCAAAGTTGGGCCAGACATCTTGCACATCATTGACAGTGAATTGCCACTACCAGAAATTGGTCTGGCTGTCACGGGGAAGCTCGACTGGGATCGCCGATATCAGTTAATGCGCACTCATACTGCCATGCATATCTTGTGTGGAGTTATATTCCGGGATTATAGTGCTTCAGTTACCGGAGGGGCAATGGAACCACTGTCAGGCAGGATGGACTTCGAATTCGAGACGATGCACAAAGACTTGGTGCAGGCAATAGAAACCGCCATCAACCAGGAGGTTGACAATGCTCGCCCTGTCAGGGTGGATATCCTGCCGCGCGCTGAAGCTTTCCAAATCCCAGATTTGATCCGCACCAAAATTAATTTGCTTCCCAGGGGTATCCAGGAAGTGCGGGTTGTTGAAATTGAAGGTCTCGATTTACAGGCGGATGGCGGCACCCATGTCAGCAATACATCTGAAGTTGGCCGGATCGAGATTGTAAACTACAAGAGCAAGGGTAAAATCAACAAACGGATTTATGTACGTCTGGTTGCCTAACAAAATATGGATCGAAAAAATGTAGTCATTTGCGGAGCAGGAATTGCTGGAATCAGCACGGCGTACAACCTCGCAGTTCAGTACGGTTTGAAGGATGTTCTCCTGGTCGACGAACGTCCTCCGTTGAGTTTGACCAGTGACAAATCCACTGAATGCTATCGCAACTGGTGGCCAGGACCGGGCGACGCCATGGTTAGCCTGATGAACCGCAGCATTGATCTACTTGAAGACCTGGCTCAATCCACCGGCAATGCATTCCATCTTAATCGCCGCGGCTATTTATACTTAACTGGTAGTCCGGAAAAAATCCCCTCCATGCTGGCCAGCGCTGAGGAAATCTCGCGGCTTGGAGGTGGCCCCCTGCGTATTATCAGAGGGGACTCAAGTGACCCTCAATACATTCCGCCCAAACCACATGGATTTATGGGTAGTCCAGATGGTGCAGATTTGATCCTCGATCGAAACCTGCTTCGGCGGCATTATCCATACATTACTGAGAAGGCTATCGCTGGTTTGCACGTTCGCCGGGCAGGTTGGTTCAGCGCTCAACAGCTTGGCAGCCTGCTTCTCGCGAAAGCAAAAAACCAGGGAGTGCAGTTGCTCGAGGGGCGGGTTAATGGTATCGATCTTGAGCATGGACGGGTTACTGCAGTCCATCTCGAGGGAGGAGAACGCATCCAAACACACAATTTTGTTAACGCTGCTGGTCCATTTCTGAGCCAAATTTCCGAGATATTCGAAATCCAGTTACCGGTATATTATGAGCTGCATCTTAAAGTCTCGACCAATGATCAACTGAAAATCATCCCCAGGGAAGCTCCATTGTTAATTTGGAATGACGCCCAAAAATTGCCCTGGTCAAAGGAAGAGAGTGCATTTCTGGCCGAGGATCAAGATACTCGCTGGTTGCTGGAAGAATTTCCACCAGGAGTCCATACCCGTCCCGAAGGACTCGAGGATAGCCCAATAATTCTCATGCTTTGGGAATATCACGCCTTAGAAGTAGATCCAGTTTGGCCGCTTCCATTGGATAGTGATTATCCAGAAATCGCCCTGCGCGGTCTGGCGACAATGATCCCAGAATTGAAGCACTATTTCGAGAAGCCGCCACGACCATATCTGGACGGTGGGTATTACACGAAAACCAAAGAAAATCGTCCATTGATCGGTCCGCTACCTGTCGAAGGCGCCTGGGTTATCGGTGCGCTATCCGGATATGGCTTGATGGCTTCATTGGCTGCTGGTGAACTTCTCGCTCTCCACTTGTTGGATAAAGATCTTCCAAGTTATGCAGCAGCATTTGACCTCAAACGCTACCAAGACCCAGCTTATATAGATTTATTGTCTAAATTGGATGATTCAGGCCAATTGTAGATTTTACTCCAGGAACAGTGGTTCTCTGCCGAAGATTGGGAATAAATATTGACCTCAACAACCGTTGCTCTGCTGCAGATAAGCCCCTTTGGTACTGACCAGGCAAAGAATCAAGCCAAGGGCATTCAATATTGCCGACAGGCCGCTCGACTTGGCGCTGATATTGCCCTCTTCCCAGAAATGTGGAATATTGGTTATACCTCTTTTGATCCCGATCGACCTGGCGCTCGTCAGGCATGGTTCGATCTGGCCATCGACCGCCAATCTGAATTCATAACAGCCTATCAAACGCTCGCCGCCCAGCTGAATATAGCGATTGCTTTAACCTACCTGAAAAACCGCTCCGGTTTACCTCACAACGTTGTTTCCCTGATCGACCGTCACGGTGACATTCTCTTCACATATGCCAAGATTCACACCTGTGATTTTGATCCTATGGAAGCTGTCATCGAGTCTGGAGAAGAATTTTATGTTTCCACACTGGATACCGCTCAAGGAGATGTGGAAGTTGGAGCTATGATCTGCTTCGATCGTGAATTTCCGGAGAGCGCAAGGCTGTTAATGCTCCAAGGTGCAGAGCTGATTCTCACCCCCAATGCTTGCGAATTAGAGATCAACCGACTTTCGCAATATCGGGCACGCTCCTTTGAGAACATGGTTGCCTTGGCGATGGCAAATTATCCCCATCCTCAATTCAATGGTAATTCGATTGCCTTTGACGGTATCGCTTTTGATCAAGATGGATCGAGGGATATGCTATTAGTACAGGGTGGCGATCAAGAAGGTATTCTTTTAGCCGAAATTAATTTAGCACAGCTCAGGAAATACAGGCAACAAGAAGTCTGGGGAGATGCATTCCGTAAGCCCGCCAAATACCAGGCTCTTCTCTCACAAAAATCAAATCCTCCCTTCAATCGCTCTGCAGCCAGAAGGTGATTTTCCATCCAAGCACATCAGGATAAATTGCATGTTCGACATGAAAAAAGAATTCTTAATTGATGAAGACGTAATATTCCTGAATCACGGATCATTTGGCGCCTGTCCGCGACAAGTTTTCAAGACCTACCAAAATTTTCAGCGTGAGTTAGAACGCCAACCAGTCGATTTCCTTGGTCGCAAGGCTCCAGACCTGCTGGCAGAAGCCAGACAGGAATTAGCCCGATATCTCAATATTGAAGCAAATGATGTCGTGTATTTTCCCAACCCAACCACGGCGATTAACATGGTCGTCCGAAATCTCGATCTTCAGCCTGGTGATGAAATACTGTCAACCGATCATGAATATGGTGCTATGGATCGCACCTGGCGTTTCGTGTGCCGAAAATCGGGGGCAAAATACATTCATAAACCAATTCCATTGCCCGTTACGAACCATGCAGATTTCGTTGAATCCTTCTGGAATGGAGTCACTTCGCGGACTAGGGTGATATTCATCTCCCATATCACCAGCCCAACTGCCTTGATATTCCCGGTGCAGGAGATCTGCCAGCGAGCCCGTCAATCTGGAATACTCAGCATCGTGGATGGAGCACATTCACCTGGACACATCCCTTTAGATTTGAGTTCTATCGGCGCAGATATCTACACGGGTGCCTGTCATAAGTGGCTATGCGCCCCGAAGGGAGCATCTTTCTTGTACGCTCATCCGGATATTCAACCAATTCTCGATCCGCTGGTAGTCAGTTGGGGATATGAATCCGAAAAACCTGGCCCTTCCCAATTCGTTGACTACCATGAATGGCAAGGTACTCGAGATCTGGCTGCATTCCTGTCCGTACCGAGTGCAATCCGCTTCCAAAACGAGCACCGTTGGGATTTGGTCCATCAACGCTGCCATGATCTAGCCCGTCAAGCTCGCGATCAAATAAATACCATCACGGGTCTGGAGGCGATCTCTCCCGATACACCAAAATGGTTCGCCCAGATGGTGACAGTACGCCTGCCCTTGAGCACTGACCCCGATATGCTTAAAGAACGCTTGTATAATGAGTATCACTTGGAAGTGCTCAACCATAACTGGCAGGATAAACCTTTCATGCGGGTATCCTTCCAGGCATA
>JAUWLJ010000183.1 GCA_030613705.1 Chloroflexota bacterium | reverse complement strand
CTATCAACCCAAATGGCACTCGATCTACCTTTGGTTTGCTTAACCATTCTATTGCCCCAGGCACCTGGTCTGCATTTAATGGTTGAAATAAGCGCTTGGCTGCATCCTTTGAAACCTGATTTGTTATTGGAGCCTTGAAGATCGAGTATTCTCCAATTATTTGAAATCCCTTTACTCTCGAGAGATGTACCACCGGCTCACGAGAAGAGGATGTTGCCAGACGGATAACACCTGATCCAGTCCGCTGCCAATAGTCGAGCAGGTAATCGTTCAAACGGGTGGCGACACCGCGTCCCTCGAAATCAGGGTGAACTCGCAGCCCTTCCAACCACCAATCTGATAGAGACAACCTGGTGAGCTTACCGAATCCGGCAACAACCCCTCCAGATTCGGCGACAGCTAATATCCCCTCTGGATCAACCATCCACTCCGCCCATACCTCAGGTACATAATCATCTCCTTCCCAGATGTGGCGGGTCAAGTCGATCATACCTGGAGTGTCGAGAGGCAGTGCTGGCCGGCACACGATGGGATAGTTTAGCCCTTTGAAATAAGGGGGAAGGTGAGTGTTCATGGACCTGGGAACATGCGATCGTAGATTTGGGGCGCGTACTGCTGAACCATATCAGATGAAATTTTATTACCTGTGCATATGGCAGAGAATAGGTCAGCACTGGGACGTTTCCGCCGGGCCTGGGTTTCAATGTCCAACTCCCACAGTCCGAATCGCTGGGTCCAACCGCGCTCCCATTCGAAGTTATCAACCAGTGTCCAGTGGAAATATCCCTTAATCGGCCAGTTGAAGTTTATGCCTCTCCAAATCTGGTGCAGATGCTGGATAAGATAGCTGGGTCGGATCCGATCATCACCATCCTCAATCCCATTTTCAGTAACAATGATCGGGATCTTGAACTGCAATCCCCATTTCAACGCTTCGAACATACCCTCTGGCTCGTTGGCTATAAAACCGGTGGTGCTTAATTCGGCTTGCGGCTTGAAATATTGGTGCATGAAGAGATTCTTTGGCTGGAGCAGGCTGAAAGCCACATACTCCCGGGTGTAATAATTCAAGCCTAGAAAATCCTGGGTGCCTTTCGCTTCCGGTATCCGTTTGCGGGTCAAAAAAAGTCGTAAGACTCCATCATTTATCGCTCTCGGAAAAGCGTTGTTGAAGGCAGTCGATGTTAAGCCAACTATAAATCTATCCAAAGGATTCCACGGTACAGCTGGTTTGGCACTGCGATAATTTATTGCATATCCAACTCGCGCAGTCGGCTGCAGTCGGTGGATAATGTGATAGGCTGCACTGTGAGCTTTCACTAGATTTGTATAAACCTTCCCAACGGATCTTATGTCCTTTTTACCTGGGGGGAATAAACCGAATAAATAGGCGAACACTACCAAAACGTTCGGTTCATTGATCGTGATCCAAAGATTTGTGTATTCGGAGAGTGCTTCGACAGTCTTCCCCACGTAGGCTTCAAATAACTTGACAATAGCTTCATTTTCCCAACCACCCAATTCACTTACCCAGACAGGATCACAAAAGTGATGCAAGGTGACCATGGGTGTTATATCGAGCTGATGAAGCCGCTGCAGCATCTGCCGATAATGATCCAGCGCATCTTCATCCCATCGATCTGGAGCGGGTTGAACACGGCTCCACTCGATGGATAAACGATGGGCGTTCTGACCGCCTTCCACAATCCGCTCGAAGTCTTCTCGCCAGCGTCCCCCCCACCAATCACAAGCCAGACCAGATTTATGGCCATCAATTATCCGCTCAGGCTGCTGTTCCCATGCCCAGAAGTTATTGTTCTTATTATTGCCCTCCACCTGGTGTGAGGAAGTGGCAGTACCCCAGAGAAAACCACGCGGGAAATGAAATGTGGCTGTTGGCATTTTGTACTCCATTTTCGGAAAAATTTGGGAAAACCTGGTTAATTTTAGCCGCAGGGACTTTTTTTGACAACCGGGATTTCCAACAGCTCGAGGGTGATTTCTGCAAGTTCGTGGTAAATTTAAGGCATGTCCGAAGCTTTTATTCTTTCTGCAGTACGTACGCCAGTCGGGGTAGGCAAACCTGACGGTTCACTGGCTGGATTTAATCCCGTTGCTATCGGGACGATAGTGATGGCTGCTGCGCTTGACAGGGCTGGAGTTGAACCAGGGATTGTCGATGACGTGATCTGGGGCTGTGTCACCCAGATCGGTGATCAAGGGGCGAATATAGCCCGCTTATCGGTCCTCAATGCAGGATTTCCATTTAGTGTACCAGCAGTTTCGCTTAACCGCATGTGTGGTTCCGGGCAGCAGGCAGTGCACTTTGCAGCTCAAGCGATCTTGTCCGGGGATGCAGACCTGGTGCTCGCGGGTGGAACCGAAATGATGTCGCACCAACCGATCGGTTCTGATTGGCCCGAACAATGGCCGGAAGATTTTCCTTATGATATGGTTCACCAGGGGATCAGCGCTGAAATGATGGCAGAAAAATGGGCCATTGAAAGAGATTCTTTAGATGATTATGCCTACCAGAGTCATTGGCGAGCGATGAAAGCGATTGAAAAGGGATACTTTGAAAGTCAGATCATTCCTGTTATCCCACCTGGGGGTGATGAAATTGTTGACAAAGATGAAGGTGTTCGCATTCCACCAGACAGGGAGAAGATGCGCACCTTAAAACCGGTCTTCAAACCAGATGGCGTGGTCACCGCAGGCAATTCCAGCCAGGTCAGCGATGCGGCAGCAGCATTGGTTATCGCCTCTCCAAAAATAATCGGACGTTACAACCTGATCCCCCGGGCTCGAATTGCAGCCCGGGTAGTCATTGGTTCCGATCCTGTCTTGATGTTAGACGGTCCCATCCCGGCCACAAGAAAGGTTTTAGAGCGCAGCGGATTAGATCTGGCTGATATGGATGTGATTGAAATTAATGAGGCTTTTGCATCTGTCGTGCTGGCATGGGAGCAGGAACTGACCGTAGATATGCGGCGAGTCAATCCAAATGGAGGCGCCATCGCACTTGGTCATCCTCTCGGTGCGACTGGTGCGATCTTGATGGTTAAATTGCTTAATGAATTGGAACGCACCGGTGGCAGGTTCGGATTGCAGACCATGTGTATCGGTCATGGAATGGCGACAGCAACTATCATCGAGAGGTTATAGGGTATGCACCTCGTATTCATAGCCTTGGGATCGAACTTGGGTGACCGGGCTGCAAATTTACAAGCCGCGATTGAGGCTTTGGAACCTGAAGTCCATACCCTGAATTGCTCCCCTGTGTATGAAACCCCACCTTGGGGTTATTCAGACCAACCCCAGTTTTTAAATCAAGTCGTAGAAGCTGAGACGGATCTTTCCCCAGTCGCGTTGCTGGAGTGTATGAAGAAAATCGAGGTGCAGCTCGGTCGGCAGGAGACATTTCGATTTGGGCCGCGGTTAATCGATCTGGACATAATTTTTTACGATCGCGAGGTGATTGATTACCCTCCGTTGATCATCCCCCATCCTCGCTTGGCAGAGCGCGGATTTGTGTTGATGCCCTTAGCTGATCTAGTTCCGGATTTCCGGCACCCTATACTTGGAGATAGTGTCTCGAATTTGCTCTCCAAAGTGGAAACTGGTGGAATTATTCAGGTCTCTCCAGACGGATGCGGTGAAATGAGTGAGTAAATTTGGTAGAATTAACTTAAATAGAACAGGAGGTGTTCTCATGACCCAAGAAAGCGTAAAACCACTCAACTGGGAACCAGTCCCAGGTATCGGGTACTCTGTCATTCGACGCCCTGATGGTGGCATGCATTACACTTTCACCGATCTGTCCCATGAAACGCTGGTTCACTGGCATGAGTTCGCCAGTGAACATTTAATGGAATCCGACCGGTTGACCACGAACCTTTATGATTTACGTGAAGTCCAAGAGATCACAAAGGAAGCAATTGATTATGCAATTGAGGTCAATTCAGATCCCTCGGCACGTAATATTCGTCTGGCGGGCGGGGTGAAAAATGATGAGGTAAGCCAGGCGATTGGAAAAATTCCATCCTCGACCACCCCTGGTGGAGTTGAACTCAAAGTATTTACGGATATTAAGGAATCAGAGGCCTGGTTAGATCGCCCCTTGACTTTAATCGTGTGATTCAAATCCATTGATGGTAAATCTCAATCGATTAATGATTGAGGTGATATTGATTCATGTTGCATAGCAACGAATTGGTGATCGGAGACCATTTATTCGAATGGGGTCTGCGCACCTATTTAATGGGCATCCTGAATCTGACACCGGATAGCTTTTCTGGTGATGGTTTAATCTCAGATTCGGGAGGGAAGAATGAACAATTTGAAGCTGCATATTTAATTGATGCAGCATTAGAGCAGGCTCAGAGATTTGTTGAAGCAGGTGCTGACATTTTGGATGTGGGGGGAGAAAGCACTCGTCCAGGAGCTTCTTTGGTGGATGTCGATGGAGAACTGAGCCGTGTTATCCCTGTCATAGAAGCATTAGTTGGGGAATTCAATGTGCCGATATCCGTGGACACATATAAACATCAAGTTGCCCGGGCAGCATTGGAAGCTGGAGCTCATATGGTCAATGATGTCTGGGGACTGAATGCTGACCCCGAGATGGCTGCGACCATCGCTGATTATGGAGCACCAGTAATATTGATGCATAACAGGAGTTCATGGGCTCATGCAGATATCATAGAAAGATTGGGAGGGCGATATGTTGGGATTCCGTATGACGATTTGCTCGAAGATATCAAACGTGAACTGAAGGACAGCGTTGACCTGGCTAGGACAGCTGGAATCCCGAATGGCATGATTATCCTAGACCCCGGGATCGGTTTTGGAAAAACGGTCGAACAAAACCTGGATTTGATCAATTTGCTTCCAGAAATTCGTGGGTTAGGATATCCGATTTTATATGGACCATCACGAAAATCATTTATTGGATTTACACTTGATCTTCCCCCGGATCAACGTCTCGCAGGGACTGCCGCGGCGGTTGCGGTTGGGATTGTCCGCGGTGCAGATATCGTCCGGGTACATGATGTGGAATTCATGAGCCAGGTTGCCAGGATGACGGATGCGATAATCCGCTGATAATTAATTCATGATATTTTGATCTTAATATTGTTAGATTATCTGGAAGCGTATTTAGTGGTTTATCTCATAATTCTTTGTACCTTGTAGCTTAGCCCCTTGTGGGCGTTTAGGCTCAAGATGACGGGCACAAGGCCCTAGGCTACAGGTTCACTTTTGATGATTATTATTGAGATGAACCATTTAGTTCCCACTCCTGGAAG
>JAUWLJ010000056.1 GCA_030613705.1 Chloroflexota bacterium | reverse complement strand
AAACGCGGACCAGGAATGCACCATGTTTGCTTCGAGGTAGAAGATATCCGAGATTCACAGCAGCAGTTAATCAACAAAGGATTCAGGTTGATCAACGACACGCCTCAAGTTGGTGATGACGGGAGAAAGTATCTCTTCGTCCATCCTGAAAGCACAAATGGCGTCCTCGTAGAATTATACGAGCTGCCGACCGAAGGGCAAGAATCCATTTAGAATCTACTGAAGGAAAGACTCAACGGTCTCTGGCTGAGTACTCGTCTGCTTCGATGAAAGTCCCACCGGAAATTTCACGCTCAAGCATTTTCCGATTGGAGTTGAACCTCAACTCAATTTCAATGCGCTGGAAACATCCCTGTCTGCCGACCAATGTCTTGTGGTTGTGGTAGGTTTGTCCTTTTCTCCCCTGGTAATCGACACTCAAATCGTTATAGAGATTTACCCTGGCACGGAGCGGTTCCCCGCATTGATTGCAGCGCACATAGACCCAATATGCACCCTCATCCCCACTGCGAGGAGATGTAAAATATTTCACGATATTATCGAAAAATTTCATTGCTGTACCTTTTTATCTTTATTCTACTCCCCATTCGGTGAAGAAATCGCCTAACTCACATTGGCAGGCTTTCTCAAATTCATCCAAAAGGTTTTCCGGTGAAGCAATGGCGTATAAATTTTCGGAGAAGTAGTTTTGCAGCGCCATAAAGAACGCCCGGTCTCCGATCTTACTCCGTAATTCCACAAAAAATACTGCTCCTTTAGAATATACCACTGGACTGTAATATTCAGGTTGGTTTATGAAGGCTCTCACCGGTTGACCGATATCTGAATTTGCGAGCTTCATATCCACCTCATCAGCATTCTGCTTGAAGTAATCAACTGTGCCTTGATAAACCGGTGGTTGAAACTGTTCCAAATAAAGTAGCGAACTATATGTCGTCAGAGCTTCATCCTGCCAGGGGTGTTCAATCACATCGTTACCCACCAAGCCATACCACCATTGGTGAGCAGTCTCATGAGCAATTATCGTGGAGAGTAGATACGGACGTTCCTGATCGGCTTGGTAGAGCTCATCTTTCATCAAAAAGAGCCCAGGATATTCCACTCCTGAGGCTCGCTGCAGAGGTACACTGACAATATCCAGTTCATTGTATGGATATGGCCCAAAATTATCGTTGAATACCGCCAGAGAATCGGCCGCGGCTTGCAAAGCTTCTTTCCATCGCTGTTCCCCCTCTGCCAATCCCCAGTGCTGGATTACTATCCCATCTACTTCCGTTTGAGCCAAGATGAAATTTGGGCTGGCAACAACCGGAAAATCCCGCACAGGTCCGCTGGCAAATGTATGAATTTCAATACCGTCCCTGCTCACTTGCTGGACCTTCGATCCAGGAGTGACCACTTGAATATTTTTTGGGGCGGTGATTTCTACTTCATACAAACCCACTTCACTAACCACAGAATCCCCGATACCAACCACTGGTTCTGCCTGCCATTGTCCATCATTCCTCACTGCAAGAATGGGATACCAGTTGACGAAAGTAGCTACCCCTTCCTCCAAAGCATAATTAAAGATGCCATAAGTCTCTGGGGCATCCTGCATCCCATCGGTCAGATGACCATTAAATTCCAATTCAATCACGACCGTATCACCAGATTGGATCGGGTCATCAAGTGAGAGACGCAAACCTGTGTTGTCTGATAAGAACATAATTGGCAGAACCTGGGTTCCATCCACTCGGGCAGAAGATACTTCAAGCGTTCCACCGTAAATGCGGTCCGCATTTGGATACAATCGCAAAACCAGGTCGTTTAATGTTTCATCATTGAGGTTGGTATATGTGATCTTTGCTTTTCCTTCATACTCTGTGAGGTCATCCTGAAGATTGAGCCAGAGTTGGTAGCAGGAGTTTAATGGAAGAGTGGTCCAATCCGGACGCTGATCTGGGGATAAAGCTGCTTCTTGAGAAGCAATATCACAATTTCCAAGGACACTTGCATGCAAATCCACCTGGGGAGCATGGCTTGGAGAGGTCTCCAAACCGGGAAAAGTAGATTCGACAACTAGGTTCTCATCCTGATTGAAACTGCATCCTGCGGAAATCATTGTAAGCAAGGCGCACACAAACCATATCCAGCATTGGTCAGGAGTGATTCGATGGGCATAATTCATTTTTTTCTCCTATTTTGTATATCTACTATTGGGATGTGACTTTAGAAGTTATTGATTTCAGATCATTGGCCCCTGTATTGTGCTCGTCACCATACTCAAAAGGAAAGTTACAATGTAAATATGAATCCGACTTAAAGATGTGAGAAGTTCAACTAGTTTTTATACTTGATAAGGAAACCTCTGGTTCAATTTCGCAGAGACACATGTGCGATTTATTATTTTCTCATGAACCTCGGCTGGTATAATGGAGTTTTGCCCTCAGGTTATGTATATTAATAAATTTGTTATAGAACTATTGTGCTATAATCCACCTTGAAGTATTTCGAATTAGAGGATTGATTTAGAAAATTAATGTCAGCAAAATCCATACGGGTAGTCGGCGCAAGGGAACACAACCTCAAGAATATAACTGTAGACATTCCGCGCGACAAGTTTGTCGTTATCACCGGTCTCTCTGGATCAGGAAAATCGTCTCTAGCTTTTGATACCATTTTCGCAGAAGGACAAAGGCGCTATGTGGAGTCGCTATCTGCATATGCCCGGCAGTTTCTCGGACAGATGGACAAACCAGATGTCGACTATATTGATGGACTTTCACCAGCAGTATCGATCGATCAGAAAGGAGTATCCCACAACCCACGATCCACAGTAGGTACGGTCACAGAAGTTTATGATTACTTCCGGTTGTTATTCGCCCGAATTGGCATCCCACACTGCCCAATCTGTGGCAGAGAAGTAGAGCGTCAATCCGCCCAAGAGATCGTAGATGCGGTGGAAGCCCTACCAAAGGATTCTCGTTTGCTCATCCTCGCTCCAGTGGTGAAAGGAAGAAAAGGGACCCACCAGGCTGTATTGGAAGAAATTCAGAAATCTGGGTTTGTTCGCACCCGCGTGGATGGTGAAATCTTGGAACTCGACCAGGATATATCACTCGATCGTTATAAGAACCACGACATCGAAGCAGTAGTAGACCGGCTAATTTTGCACAAGCCAGAACAAGCGGAGGAAGCCGAGAACTTCCGCACCCGGTTGACAGATTCGATCGAAACAGCGCTTAAATTCGGTGATGGTTACCTGATCATCCTGGATATCACCAACTCGAAGGAACCTGAAGAGCTGTACTTTTCAGAGCATTTAGCTTGTCCAGAACACGGAACCAGCCTCCCAGAAATCGAACCCCGTACTTTCTCATTCAATACACCACATGGCGCTTGCCCAGAATGCCAGGGCTTGGGAGGAAAACTAGAGATCGACCTACAGCTGCTCATCCCTGATCGGGGAGTATCGTTCAGCGATGGGGCAATTGCCATCTCCGAATGGAGTGGTCCTCGGGAGGAGGGCGGCTATTATTGGCAATTATTGGAAGCCGCAGCAAATGAGTACAAAATCGATCTAGACGCTCCATTCCGGTCAATTCCTGAGGAAAAGCTGAAAATCATTCTGCACGGTACCGATGGTAAAGAAGTCACTGTGCATTACAAGAACCGAAACGGTCGCCGGGCGACTTTCCGCACCCCTTTCGAGGGGGTAATCAATAACCTGCACCGGCGCTATAACGAAACGAATTCCGAGTACATGCGGGTTAAGATTTCAGAGTTCATGAGTCAACACACCTGTCCGACTTGCCATGGAGCCCGTTTGCGACCTGAAGCTCTGGCAGTTACTATTGATGATCATCATATCATCAGCATCACAAAATGGCCTGTCCAGCGTACATTGAAGTGGATCAAACTGCTTAACAGCCCGAAGACAATATTTTCCGAACGGGAAAAGGTCATTGCTTCCCGTATACTCAAGGAGATCATCGACCGACTCGGTTTTCTGATTGATGTCGGCTTGGATTACCTGACCCTCGATCGCTCAGCAGCCACCCTTTCTGGTGGTGAAGCACAGCGTATCCGGCTGGCAACCCAGATCGGCTCACACTTAATGGGAGTACTCTATGTACTTGATGAACCATCTATCGGTTTGCACCCACGCGATAATGCCCGCTTACTGACTACTCTGGAAGGATTGCGCGACTTGGGGAACACTGTCCTGGTAGTGGAACACGATGAAGGAACTATTCGGCGTGCAGATTGGATTGTTGATCTTGGACCTGGAGCTGGAGAACAGGGTGGTGAAGTAATCGCAGAAGGAC
The DNA here is from genome assembly GCA_030613705.1 of Chloroflexota bacterium. Classification (GTDB taxonomy): domain Bacteria; phylum Chloroflexota; class Anaerolineae; order Anaerolineales; family UBA4823; genus PFL25. Next base: position 4,958 of record JAUWLJ010000056.1, on the reverse strand, counting down.
CTGTGGACAAGATATTAAAATCGAAGAACTCCCTGACCGCTGCCTACCTGACAGGTCGAAAACAAATCCCAATTCCAGAGAACCGCCGCCAGGGTAATGGGAAATATTTGTCGGTAATTGGGGCTCGTGAAAACAACTTGAAGAACATCGACGTTCATATTCCTTTAGCAAAACTGGTATGTATCACGGGTGTATCCGGTTCGGGAAAATCAAGCCTGATGGTTGAAGTCTTATATAAGGCGCTTGCGCGCCAGCTCCATCGTTCACGCACCCAGCCTGGTGAATATGATCATCTGGAAGGTGTTGAAAACCTGGATAAGATTATCAACATTGATCAGTCTCCAATAGGTCGCACTCCTCGTTCAAATCCAGGCACCTATACCGGATTGTTCGACCAGATTCGCAGCCTTTTCGCTGAGTTGCCGGAAAGTAAAATTCGCGGCTACAAGATGGGACGCTTCTCATTCAATGTGCGCGGTGGTCGTTGTGAAGCCTGCCAGGGACAGGGACAGCTGCGGATTGAGATGCAATTTTTACCCGATGTTTATGTCCCTTGTGATGTCTGTCACGGATCTCGCTACAACCGAGAGACCCTCCAGGTGCGATTTAAAGAATTTAACATCGCAGACGTCCTGGACATGACAGTGGATACAGCAGTTGAGATTTTCAATGCCTTTCCAAAAATGGCCAGGAAATTAAAGACCCTGCAAGATGTCGGATTAGGTTATATTCGCATCGGTCAACCCGCGCCAACACTCTCCGGTGGTGAAGCACAGCGAATAAAATTGTCCCGAGAACTATCCAAGCGTTCTACGGGCAACACCATATATGTGCTTGATGAACCTTCTGTTGGACTTCATGCGGCAGATGTCCATAAACTGATCGAAGTTCTCCATCGTCTGGTGGACAGTGGCAACAGCGTTGTGATCATCGAGCACAACATGGATATTATCAACGTGTCGGATTACATTATCGACCTGGGTCCAGAAGGTGGTGATGGGGGTGGTGAGATCGTTGCAGTTGGTACTCCAGAAGAAGTGTGCAGCATATCAGAGTCTTACACAGGCCAATATCTCAGCCAATTTTGTATGTGATTATTTTGCCAGGTTTCCTTCAAAAGATGGAATCTCCTTGGAAATCCTCTTGACAATATTATTCTATCCCGGTAGAATTATTTCGATAGTCATCGAATTGTTCTTGCGGAATTACATATGCCTGGCAATATCATATCCCCAGACTTTCAAAGTTATATTGAAGCTACTTCGGATTCCGATCGGCGGAAGCTGATCTCTTTTCTCACAGAGGAACCTTTTTCGGTAGTAGATTCAGCTGAAAACATAGGGGAAAATCCAGCTGCTATCATGAGGCATCTTGGGTTATTTATAGAAGCCAATCTTGTGAAAGCAGCTGATCAAGACGGTAAAACTTTCTACCGGTTCAATTCCAAAAACCTTGAATTAATGGCTCGTCGGCATTATCTCAACCACAAAATTAAATTGACTTATCTTCAGTCGACCTGTCTGAAGACCAGCAGGTGTTCATACATAATTACACTCGGTCGGATGGCAGCTTGAAGATGATCCCCACTCAATCGAAGAAGATCAGCGAAATCCTGGAATACACAAGCAGGGCATTCGAATTCGATGCATACTTTTCCAAGAAGGAAGTCAACGCCTTATTAACCAGATTCAACGACTTTGCGACGTTATCGGGTGGATTATGGCTAGCTCGGAGGCGAAAGAAATGGATCTCGTTATTGGCGGTTCGACAATAGACAATCTACTGCAGGAGTCATAAATGAGCGATCAGGAAAAATTAACTAATGAGCTACTTGTATTTTTCAAGGCTATGGCTGATGCCAACCGGCTAAGAATTCTTGGACTGTTAGCTCAAGAAAACTTGACTGTTGAGCAATTATCCGAAATGCTCAAATTGCGACCCTCGACGGTGTCGCATCACCTATCTAAGTTGTCTGAAGTCGGTTTGGTCAGCGCGAAATCTTATAGCTACTACAATATATATCAATTAGAAAACAATGAATTAGAGGCAATGGCTAAGCGGCTACTATCAGAGGGCACGTTGCCAGCCCTGGCATCAGATATCGACTTAGATGCATACGACCAAAAAGTTGTCTCGGACTACTCCCTTCCTGGTGGACAGCTGAAGACTATCCCTTCCCAACGAAAAAAAATGGAGGCGATATCAAGGTACATTGCGAGAGCTTTTCAGCCTGGCGACCGCTATACTGAGCGAGAGGTCAACGAAATCCTAGAGAATTACCATCATGATACTGCCACTCTGCGGCGGGAGCTGATCGGAGCAGGTTTGCTGGATAGATCTTCTGGTGGGAGGGAATACTGGCGCGTCGTTAAACAATCCTGAATCTTGATGGTGAAATCCTGCTATCAATTTTTTACCTATTCCAAATAGGCATCCAACCATTCAATGATCAGCTCCACCAACCCAGCTTCACTTGCCAACATGTGTGTACCGTGTCCTGCATTTTGGTACATGACCAGCCTTGCCTCTCCTATTGCAGCCTCTTCTAAATTTCGAGAAGAGTTCGCGGCATAGGTGTCCTCCTGGCTGGCAATGATTAACACCGGACGATCTCCGTAAGCGACCATAGCTGCCTCAGTTGTCACTCCAGCATAATCCAAGCCCGGCGAAAGGAGCACCACAGTCCTGGCTCCTGCTTCATTTGCCCCAGCTACAAGAGCCATATTGGCGCCAATACTTGCCCCAACAAGCGCCATGCGATCTGGATCAATGTCGGTTTTTGTGCTTAGGTTATTCCAAACCTGCTGTATATCGTTCCCTGCTAAACCCCAATCCACCGCTCCACCTGTATCCCCGTGTCCACGCATATCCAAGGCGAAGACAGCATAACCAGCGCTGGTCAGCTGCCGGGCATAATCATCCCAGGAAGACCGGTCTCTCCCTAACATATGCAGCAATATCACCCCAGGCCAGGGAGGGGGTATATCTATGGGGGCATAATACGTTCCGACCAGATTTGAGCCATCAGATGCTTCTATCTCTTCGCGAACCCCTTTGATAATGCTTTCCGCCAATTCTGGTTCCGGGGAGGCTGTGAATTCTGGAACCACATCCTCAGTTGGTGAACTTGTCACAGAACTTGCACGATCCGATATCATTGTGGGTTCCGGAGTCGGACTGAGTCGAATTGTCGGTGTTAGAGTTGGAAGTGAGGTTTGGGTTTCACTGATTGTTGTAGATTGACAAGCTGCAAAAAGCAAGCAAATAAAACCGCATAGAATCAATTTATTTCGCCAGATCATCAAATTCATCAATCCCTATCTCTTTCCACAATTACTTTGCTCGTTAACTTGTATGGTTCATCCCCAGTTAGCAATCCGGTCAGGGGCTGTGCTTTTGGTTTCAAAACTCTACTATTTGCGAAGAACTCAAAATCGAAATCCGTTGTATCACCAGATCGCTTGCCTGGAATTGGCATCAATCGAGCGGTGAGCGGTTTGTTCAAGCGTTGTGCTAAAGCAGCCAAATCGAGCAATATGGCAAATATCTTATCTTCAGATACCTCTCCGGGTAAAGGAATTGTGTCAAGTCCTGTCCCACAGACTGCTGAGTACAATAGCAGGTCGTTGAGCGTCAAGATCTCATCTATTCCCCGTTGAGCTAATACAGTATCTTCCAGGAGGGGCAACATAACGCCACTAAAACCCACGCGTGGGTATCGAGCCTGGTCAAGCGCCTCTGCCAATATTGCAACAGCAGCCAGAGAACCGTGATGCCCAAGTGCTGGAACACCCATAAGCTCGATGGCAGTACCGATCGACTGCTCAGCTAGTGGGTAAGGAGCGAATGAAAAATCGATGCCTGCAAATTGAAGGGCATTGCTAGCAGCCAAATCATCACCTAGCTTAGTGAGATCAGCGGCCTGTGTTTCGATACTATTAATCAGCTTTGCACGAGCTGCTTCTAAATTCTTTGCGCCTTTGATCGCTGTCACTGCAAGATCGGCAGCCTCAGTGGCAATCGCGAAAGCAGGCTTATCGTTAAATTGGTGGTAAGCAGCAGGAAGGAAGGGAGCACCTGGAGGCACATTGGCCAGCGCTGAAAAACGCAAATTGGCAAAGCCGTCTGCCGAGATGACTGCATTTCGTTTGATCACGCTCGCACACAACTTGATTGCACCCGGAGCGATCCCGATCTCGGAGGAAGAAATTATCCCTGCCGTAAAAACGCTGTGAGTATTTGCCAAGACTTCCGGCAAGATCTCATAACTCATAGGGTAATCCGGTAGGGCTGGACCGATCGAAGCATAGTCGAAACCAGCAGATATTAATCGCTCTTCTATGGCTTCCGCAAAATTTATAGCCTCCTGAGCCATTTTTTCTCCCAGGATCAATGGAAAAGGAGGTGTCGCCAGGCGGGTGGTTTGCACCTCAAATCCTCCTCCTTGGTATGTGTTCCGCGCGATGGCTATAAAATCAAGAGCTTGCTGGATGCGTTCCTGATCGAGCGGCCATTGTAAATTATCGAAATATGTAATTGAGCGAATTTTCATGAAAAAATCTCTCTTTGACGAGCAATTTCAAAAAGGAGAATTCCTGCGGCTACCGATGCATTTAAGGATTCAACCTCTCCATACCTGGGGATATGAATTAACGAATCGGATGCTTTGTAGGCAATATCACTGGCACCATCTGCTTCTCCACCAATGATCAGGGCCAGTGGATGACGGAAATCGACTTGGTGGTAAACCACTCCGCCATCGACTGAAGCCAAGTACGGATGTAATTTTGAGTGTTTGATCTGAGATTCGATCTCATTCCAATTAGCAGGGTGAACCGGTAATGTAAAATGTGCTCCCATTCCTGCCCGCAAAACCTTCGGAGAAAATGGATCCACAGTTCCAGGTGAGAGGAAAACCGCCTGAACACCAGCTACCGCTGCAGAGCGGAGGATCGTCC